>NZ_JAYXIH010000041.1:0-36005 GCF_036016755.1 Aurantimonas sp. A3-2-R12
ATCTCTGGCGTGCAGTCGGCAACATCTGCGACCTGTTCGAGCCCGAAGAATGTTGGAACTACCTCAAGGCCGCTGGCTATGTTGCAGATTAATCGCCTGACGCTCTAGTTCGGCTCCCCTGCCGCCTTGGGCCGCGGATTCTCCCGAAGCCCCACCGTCGGGTTGGCCGCCGTGCTGCTCGCCGCGTCGTTGACGGTCTCGACCGCCTCGTCTTGCCGCCGGGCTGCCGTCGCAGGCGTCTCCACCGCCGGTTTCCGCCAATATTCCGGCCAAGGCGCCAGGCGATGGCGATTCCATTCAGCCGGTGGGTCCGCGATAGCGCGATCGACGATCGGTCGACCGGACAGAGCGTCGCGCCGTATCGCCAGCGAGCCGGTCCGCCGGAGGGTCCGAAGTGTGACCAGGATGGCGCCCGAGCGGCAGGCGGACAGGCGGATCGCACGGGCGACGATCGCGACGTCACCGCTATCGCAGGCGACGCCGGTCTTCTCGTAATCGTCCGTCCAGACAACCTTCAACCCATCGCGGGTCTCGAAGCGGCAAAGCGCTTCGTCACAGTCGGCCGAAATGCGCCGGCGTGGTTCCCGGTCGGCCGACGGTCTCCCACGCGCCTCGAACGCTCGCTCCCATTGCGCGGCGATGAAATCGTTCGGGCGTTCGCGCAGAAAGGCGAGTTGCCCGTCCTCAGCAACCAGCGCCACCTCCTTGCCATCCTCGAATATGAGCAGCTCAGGCGGCGCGACGCGATCCGGTGCCGCCGCCAGTCCGGCGAGGGCCAGCGGAATTGCCACATAGCGTAGGCGGCTCGCGAAGCACGATGCCGCCAGGATGGCCGCCGTCAGGAGAACGAGACCCGTGGCCGTGGTCAGGCCGATCGCCTGATCCGGCAAGCGCTCATAGACGAACCGCGCGATCTGAAGGACGAGGCCGATGCCGTACCCCATCGCCTGGAACGCCCAGGCATCGAGACCGAAGGGCATCGCCAGCGAGCCGATCAACGCCAGCGGCATGATCCAGAGGGTGAACAGCGGCATGGTCAAAACGTTGGCGACGAGGCCGAACGTCGCCAGGCGGTGGAAATGGTAGGCCGCATAGGGCGCGGTGGCCGTTCCGGCGATGAGCGAGGTCATCGCGATTGCCGCAAACGCCAACAGGATGCGATGCCCCCAACCACGGCTTCCGGGCGGTACCGGCGATCGCGCCCGGCGCCGCGAAAGAGCCGCATATCCGCCGATCAGCGCGACCGTCGCGGCAAAGCTCATCTGGAAGCTGGCAGTCATCACCGCGTGCGGCGTCAGCGCAATCACCACGATGGCCGCGATCGACACGTTACGAAGTGTCAGGGCCGGGCGATCGAGCAGGACCGCCGTCAGCATGATGGCAAGCATGATGAAGGCGCGCTGCGTCGCGATATTAGCGCCGGACAGAGCGAGATAGAAGGCGGCGACGACAAGCGCGGCGACGGCGGCGATCTTCTTGATTGGGAACCGCAAGGCGATCACTGGAATCAGCGAAAGCACCGAGCGGACCAGAAGCATGGCGAATCCGGCGACGATCGCCATGTGCAGACCGGAAATCGACAGTACGTGGGCGAGCCCGGTTCCGCGCAGCCACTCCTCCGCCTCGTCCGGAATGCCGGTCCGTTCGCCCGTGACGAGCGCGGCGGCAATGCCGCCCTCGGCTCCGCCGATGATCTGGCTGATGCGTTCGGTCATGGCCAGACGCGTCGCCGTCTGGCGTTGTCGAAGCCACGCACCGAGACCTTTTCGCGCCGCGCTGCCGAAGATGTCGGATGCGGGCGGTTCCGGTGCTCCCAAGGAGTAACCGTAGGCGCCGATGCCGTTGAAGAACGGCGCAAAGGCGAAATCATGGGAGCCCGGAAAAGCCGGACCCGACGGCGGCCGAAGTCGGGCGAGACCGCGGAAGTCGCCGCCCGGTGGAATCGGGGCGTGGCGGCTGCCAACGACGATCCGCACCCGTTCCGGCGGGCGCGAAAGGACCGGTCGGTCGGTCGAGGCGATATCGATCACGTATCGATATCGGCCGTTGTCGGTGCGCTCACGCGATACCACGGTGCCGGCGATCCGCACCGTCGCCTCGCCCGAGAACAACGTCGTGTCCGTGCGTTCGATCTCGGTCATCGCCAAGACGGCGCCGGCAAGGACGAAGCCGGCGCATACCAGCGATGGGCAAAGCACCGGCCGCTCCGGAACGAGGAAGGCCAGCGCCAGCAACACGGTGGAAGCGATGGCGGCGACCGCCAGGCCAGGGCGCCATCCGATGCCGTAAACGACCGCCACCCCGACCATCAGGCCGATCGCAATCAGATGGAAGCCGGAGCGGTGGCGGGTCTCGGCCTCCAATTGGGCGGTCAGCCAGCCGGCGGTGATCGCTCCCCATTCGGGGCGCGGCGGCGGCCGGAACCCGCGCCAGGCTCTAGAGCCGCCGGCTCGGGCACGCTGTCCCTTTTGCTCGTTCGCGCTGTCGTTGCGATCGGCGGCTGTGTCCATCGGCTCCGGGTCCCGTCGCCTTGTCTCTCCTCTCGCCTATGCTACACAGCCGGCACGCGAAAGCGATCGGCCACGATCGCGCAATTCGCCCTGACTTTTCGATCGGAGACTCCATGACGGATACCGTCGTGACCCGCTTTGCCCCCTCACCGACCGGCTTCCTGCATATCGGTGGCGCGAGGACGGCGCTGTTCAACTGGCTTTATGCCCGCGCGACCGGCGGCAAGATGCTGCTGCGTATCGAGGACACCGACCGCGAACGCTCGACCGAGCCAGCAGTTCAGGCGATCATCGAAGGTCTCGCCTGGATGGGACTGTCGGCGGACGAGCCCCCGGTCTCCCAGTTCGCGCGCGCGCAGCGCCATCGTGAGGTGGTCGAGGAATTGCTGTCCAGGGGCGCGGCCTATCGCTGTTACGCCAGCCAGGCCGAGCTCACGGAGATGCGCGAGAAGGCCCGGGCCGAGAAGCGTCCGCCGCGCTATGATGGGCGCTGGCGCGACCGTGACCCTTCCGAGGCGCCCGCCGACGTCAAGCCGGTGATCCGGCTGCGCGCTCCGCTGGAGGGCGAAACGGTGGTCCATGATCGCGTCCAGGGAGACGTGCGGTTTCCCAACAAGGATCTCGACGATTTCGTGCTGCTGCGCTCGGACGGAAACCCGACCTACATGCTGGCCGTCGTCGTCGACGATTACGACATGGGCGTTACTCACGTCATTCGCGGCGACGATCACCTGACCAATGCCGGGCGCCAGACGCTGATCTACAAAGCCATGGGCTGGGATGTGCCGGTGATGGCGCATATCCCGCTTATCCACGGGCCGGACGGGGCCAAGCTGTCGAAGCGGCATGGCGCGCTCGGCATCGAGGCCTACCGGGCCATGGGCTATCTGCCGGTGGCGCTCAGAAACTATCTGGTGCGGCTCGGCTGGAGCCATGGCGACGACGAGATCATCTCGACCGAGGACATGATCGCCTGGTTCGGCATCGACGACATCAACAAAGGGGCGGCGCGCTTCGATTTCGCCAAGCTGGAGGCGATCAATGGCCACTGGATCCGCCAGAGCGACGATGCCGTCTTGGTCGAGACGCTGATGGGCGAGCGCGATGTCTTGCCGAATGGAGCGATTCTCAAGGCGCGGACGGACGATGAGGTGCGCGCCAAACTGACCGCCGCGATGCCGGGCCTGAAGGGCCGGGCCAAGACGTTGGTCGAACTGGCCGAGAGCACGAGCTATCTGTACGCGGATCGCCCGCTCGATCTGGAGGAGAAGGCCGAGGCGATTCTCGCCGATGGCGGTCGTCCCATCATCGCGGCGTTGCTGCCGCAATTTGCGGCGGTATCGACCTGGTCGGCCGGCGAGCTTGAAACGCTTGTCCGCGCTTATGCCGAGGCAAACGGCTTGAAACTCGGGAAAGCCGCGCAGCCGCTGCGTGCCGCGCTGACGGGACGCACGACCTCGCCGGGCGTCTTCGATGTTCTGGAGGTGCTCGGCCGGGACGAGTCGCTGGCGCGGCTGGGCGATCAGGCTGGCTGAGCCAGTCCCCATCGTCCGGACTTCGCAACGCAATATGGATTTGGCGCCGGAACTTGTCGCTCCGGTGGCTTTGGAGTAGGCAATCATCTGAGTAAAACGTGTGCGCTGCGATAGGTCTCAACCGCCGTGGCAACCATTGAAGGGAAAACGCATGGCAGAACAGTCGGCGAAGCTCACATTGGGCACAAAGGAGGCGGGGCTGGACCTGCACAGTGGCACTATCGGCCCGGACGTCGTGGATATCACGACGCTCTACAAGCAGACCGGTCTGTTCACCTACGATCCGGGTTTTTCGTCGACGGCGTCCTGTGAATCCAAAATCACCTACATCGATGGCGACGAGGGCGTGCTGCTGCATCGCGGCTACCCGATCGACCAGCTCGCCGAGAGGGGCGATTTTCTGGAGACCTGCTATCTTCTGCTGTATGGCGAACTGCCGACGGCGCGTGAGAAGGAGGATTTCGAATACCGCGTGACGCGGCATACGATGGTCCACGAGCAGATGAGCCGCTTTTACACCGGCTTTCGCCGCGACGCTCATCCGATGGCCGTCATGGTCGGCTCGGTCGGCGCCATGTCGGCTTTCTACCACGACTCCACGGATATCGCCGATCCGCACCAGCGGATGGTGGCGAGCCTGCGAATGATCGCCAAGATGCCCACGATCGCGGCGATGGCCTACAAATACCATATCGGCCAGCCGTTCGTTTATCCGCGCAACGACCTCGCCTACGCCGAAAACTTCCTGCACATGTGCTTCGCGGTTCCCTGCGAGACGTATCAGATCAATCCTGTGCTCGCGAAGGCGATGGACCGGATTTTCATCCTCCATGCGGACCATGAGCAGAACGCATCGACCTCGACCGTGCGGCTCGCCGGTTCGTCGGGCGCCAATCCCTTCGCCTGCATCGCGGCCGGCGTGGCGTGCCTTTGGGGGCCTGCCCATGGCGGTGCCAACGAGGCGGCGCTGAACATGCTGATGGAGATCGGCACCAAGGACCGCATCCCCGAGTTCATCGCCCGCGCCAAGGACAAGGACGATCCGTTCCGCCTGATGGGCTTCGGTCACCGGGTCTACAAGAACTACGATCCGCGCGCCAAGATCATGCAGAAGACCTGTCACGAGGTTCTCGACGAACTCGGCATCAAGGACGACCCGCTGCTCGAGGTCGCGATGGAACTCGAGCGGATCGCGCTCACCGACGAGTATTTCATCGAGAAGAAGCTCTATCCGAATGTCGACTTCTATTCCGGCATCACGCTGAAGGCGCTCGGCTTCCCGACGACGATGTTCACGGTGCTTTTCGCCGTGGCCCGGACCGTCGGCTGGATCGCCCAGTGGAAAGAGATGATCGAGGATCCGCATCAGCGCATCGGCCGTCCGCGGCAGCTCTACACCGGCGCCACGATGCGCGACTATGTGGCGGTCGACCAGCGCAGCTGATACCGGCATTCCCATCGCAAACGATAACGGGCGCCTCGGCGCCCGTTTCTATTCCGGCTTGGTCGGACGGCCTTGCCGCAGGAGATCAAGCACGATGTCGGCAGCGGCCTCCCCAGGCGGACGATCGATGGCCATCGCGTCGCGTATCTCGGCGAAGCCGGCGAGTTGCGCCCGCCGTTCAGGCGTATCGGTCAACAGGCGCTGAAGACGGCGCGCCAGCATCTCCGGGCGCACGAATTCGTGGAAGTGCTCGGGAACCAGCGGATGACCCGCGATGAAATTCGGCAGCGCGGCGGTCCAGGCTGAAATCAGATGGCGGAACCGATAACCGATCGGGTCGAGGCGGTAGGCCAAAGCCATCGGGACATCCGCCAGCGCCAATTCCAGCGAAACGGTCCCGGATGCTGCGATCGCGGCATCGGCCTTGGCGAAGGCCGCCCATTTTTCCGCCTCGCCAGTTACGATCACCGGTTTGTTTTCCCAATTGGCGATCTTTGCCTCGATGATTGGCCGGTGGCGCTCCAGCGTCGGGATGATTGCGGTCAGTCCCGGCATCCTCGTGAGCAATTGCTGGAAGGTCGCGCCGAAATCGTCGATCAACCGGTTGATCTCGCCCCGGCGCGAGCCGGGAAGGATCAGAAGCGTCGGCGGGCTGCTCGGTGCCCGATCGGCGGCAGGCCGGTTCACTTCCTCGATCATTTGTCGCAGCGCGGGCGTCGTCATCAACGGATGACCGACATAGCTCGCGGGCGGCCCACCCAGCCGGCGCAGCGTCTCGGGTTCGAACGGCAAGGCACAGATCGCGTGGTCGACATAGGGGCGCATGGCGGCGGCTCGCCCTTCCCGCCAAGCCCACACCGTCGGTGGGATATAATTGACGATCGGCATTTGCGGCAGCCGCGCCCTCACCCGCCTGGCGACGCGATGTGAAAAGGTCGGGCTGTCGATGATCACCAATGCATCCGGCTTGGCGTCGACGATGAAATCCGCCGTCTGCGATACCCGGCGCAGCAGCTGCGGCAGTCGCGCGACGATCGCCCCGATGCCGATGATCGACAGCTCATGGATGTCGAACAGGCTCGTCAGCCCCTCCGCCTGCATCGCCTCGCCGCCGAGACCGACGACGTGCAACTCGCCGTCCGTCTGGCTGCGGAGCGCGCGAATCAGATCAGCGCCGATCCGGTCTCCCGAGGGTTCTCCGACGACGAATCCGATGGTCGTCAATTGCGCTCTCCCGATGGGATGATCTCCGGCACGGCCTCGTCCGCCAGGCCGACCAGCGCGATGTCATGACGATCGGCCGCCGCGATCACGTCGTCGAGGCCCAGAATCAGGCTGCGCCCGGCGGTAACCCCAATGGCGGAAATTCCGGCCGTGGCAGCCTCCTCGATCGTCGCCACACCGATGCTGGGTAGATCGAAACGCTGATCCTGCTGCGGCTTGACGCTCTTGACCAGAGCACAGAGCTCCCGCTTTCCGATTTTACCGCCGGCTTTCAACTCCGCCACCCGCGCCAACATCGCCCGGGTTCCCTCGATTCCCTCCAGGGCAATCACCCGATTGTCCGACGCGACAACCGCCTGGCCGATGTCCAGTTTCCCAAGCTGACGGGCAGCCTGCACGGCGAGCGAAAGGGCCGCAACCTCTTCGCTTCGTGGCGCCCTATGGCCCAGCGGACCCGACGGCGCCAACAGGCGTGGCGCGATTTCCTGAACGGCCAGAATTTCAAAGCCTTCGCGCTCGAGATAGCGGGTGAGAGTCCGCAACAGCCTGTCGTCGCCGCCGCGCACGATCCGCAGCGCCGCGGGAAGCCGCAGCAAGGTCCGGACGCTTGGCAGCAGCGAGCGAAAATCCGGTCGCTTGGACACGGTTCCGCAATAGACCAGACGACGAACGCCGCTCGTTGTCATACAGGCGATCGCGTCGCCCGTGCGGCCCCATGCAAATGCACCGCCGTCAAATCCGCTCCAGTCGTCGCCGATGCCGTCACCGATCCGCACGACGACTGGCCGCCAGCCCGCGGCGCGAGCAGCCTCGGCGACGATCCGGGGCAGCGAGCCGCCGCCGGCGACGATCCCCAGAGCCTCGCCGGGGTGATCCGGGCTCACGGCCTATGCCGACTGCGTGTTACGGGGGAAACAAAGGGCCCGGTCGCCGCCGGCGCGGATAAAACCAAGCAAATCCTGCACGAGCGGATCGTCCGGAAACTCGGCCTGTACCTCGTCCATGTTCTCCTTGAACGTCAGATCGAAGGAAAACAGCATGCGATAGGCCCGCCGCACATTGCGGATCGCCTCCCGATTGAAGCCAGCGCGCTTCATGCCGATGACATTGAGGCTGGACAGATAGGCGCGATTGCCCAGCACCATTCCGAACGGAATGACGTCACCCTCGACCGCCGCTAGGCCGCCGACATAGGCATGATGGCCGATTCTGGTGAACTGGTGAATTCCCGAGCCGCCGGCGATCGTGGCGAATTCGCCGATCGTGCAATGGCCCGCCAGCATCACATTGTTGATCAAGGTGACA
Source organism: Aurantimonas sp. A3-2-R12 (assembly GCF_036016755.1). Lineage (NCBI taxonomy): Bacteria > Pseudomonadati > Pseudomonadota > Alphaproteobacteria > Hyphomicrobiales > Aurantimonadaceae > Aurantimonas > Aurantimonas sp. A3-2-R12. The sequence continues at coordinate 8,019 of NZ_JAYXIH010000041.1, forward strand.
TTGCGGCCGAGCACGCAGTCGTGCGCCACATGCGCACCGGTGAAGAAGGCGCAATCGTCGCCGATCGTCGTTTCCGAGCGCCCCTGCACCGTCCCGGCGTTCATCGTCACATGCTCGCGCACGAGACAATTGCGACCGATCACCAGACGGGTGTCTTCGCCCCGGTACTTCAGATGTTGAGGGGCATGGCCGAGCGAGGCGAACGGCCAGATCTGCGCCCCCTCGCCGATGGCCGTATTGCCCCAAAGGACCACATGCGAGCGCAGACGGCTGTTCGCGCCGAGCCTAACCTGTGGGCCGATGTGGCAAAATGGCCCGATCTCACACCCATCGCCGATCTCGGCGCCGTCTTCGATGACGGCAGTCGGATGAATCATCGTGGAACTCATGATTCAGGACGCGTCGCGCGGCACCAGCATCGCGCTGACCCTCGCCTCCGCGACCTTGGCGCCATCCACCTTGGCGAGGCAGTCGAACTTCCAGATGTTGGCCCGCTTCTTCGTCTGGGTAACGTGATATTCGAGCCGATCGCCAGGAACCACGGGTTTGCGGAACTTGGCGTTGTCGATGGTCATGAAATAGACGAGCTGCGGTGTGCCGGTGCCGGCTGCGCGGGTACAAATCGCGCCCGCGGTCTGCGCCATGCCTTCGATGATGAGGACGCCGGGCATCACCGGCATCGACGGGAAATGCCCGAGAAAATGCGGCTCGTTCGCGGTCACGTTCTTGATGCCGACGGCCCGCATGTCACCCTCGATATCGATGATGCGGTCCACCATCAGAAAGGGGTAGCGGTGCGGCAGGAGTTCAAGGATTTGCTGGATGTCGGCGCTGCCTAGCACCGTCGACTCGTCACTCATCGTTTTTCCTTGGCGAACGCCGTTTCTTGGCAAGTTCGGATAGAAGCGTCATTTCGCGAAACCATTCGCGGACGGGTTTGGCCGGCGTCCCGCCCCAGCGGGCGCCCGCAGGGACGTCGCCGGCAACCGACGATACCGCCGCGATCTGGGCGCCATCACCGATCGTCAAATGGCCGTTGATCGCGGTTTGACCACCAATCATGACGCCATCCCCGATCGTCGTGCTGCCGGATATTGCGACCTGCGCGACAATCGCACAATGACGCCCGATCGTGACGTTGTGGCCGATTTGGACCTGATTGTCGATTTTCGTCCCCTCGCCGATGACCGTGTCACGGATCGCTCCACGATCGACCGCGGTATTGGCTCCGATCTCGACGTCATCCTGGATAATCACTCGGCCGATCTGGACCGATTTCCGCAAGCCCGCCGGTCCAGCCGCGTAGCCAAACCCATCCTGGCCGACACGAACGCCCGGGTGGAGTATCACCCGATTACCCAGCAAAGCGTGAGTCACACAGACGCCGGGACCGATCCGACTGGAGCGGCCGATCCGGCAGCCGGCACCGATAATCGCTCCCGCTCCCACCAGCGTATCGCGCCCAATGGCAACGTGCGGTCCAATCACCGCGAAGGACTCGACCGTCACGCCATCCTCGATCCGCGCAGTCGGATGGATATCCGCGCGCGGCGAAAGTCCACTTTGGCCGCTGGCTGCCGTCGGCGCGACGGCGAGCGGAAACAGAGCCTGCCCCGCCGCAGCGAAGGCGCTCTGGACATCCTTGGCGATCAGCGCGCCAACCTGAGGAGGAATCAGCCGGAGATTTTTTTGGTCGACGACCACGCAAGCAGCGGCGGTTGTCGCCAGGTCGTCCGCATAGCGCACGTTGTCGAAGAAGGAGAGGTCGTCGGAGCCGGCCTCGGTCAGCGGAGCAATGCCACTGACGGTGCGCTCGGGATCCACGCCGTTGGCCAGCGCGGCCCCTGCCATCTCGGCAAGCTCGCCCAAAGCGAGGCCATTGCCACGCGGAAAGAAAATTGAATCAGGCATCGACAACGGCATTGAGGTCGACATCGCCGACCTCAATTCCCTTCCGATTAAAAGCGGGACGAGAACCCGAAGGAGAACTCCTGCAGTTCGTCGAAGTCTTCCTTGACGAACGGATGGGCATAGTTGACCCGAAGCGGGCCAAACGGCGACGCCCAGATCAGTCCAACACCCGCGGAGGCCCTCAGCGCCGCGTCTGTTCCAATGACGCCCGGAGCGCCCTCGAACTCAGACCCCCAGAGCGATCCCGCGTCCGCAAAGACCGCGCCACGGAACCCGTAGTCGCGAGAAATCAGCGGTAATGGGAAGGTCGCTTCGGCGGACGCGTTCGCGTAGTTCGTGCCGCCGATCGACACGCCGTTCTGGCGGGGGCCGATGCCCTTGTAGTCGAAGCCGCGGACGACGTCCTGACCCTTGAAGAAGTTGTCGAAGACCCGCAGGTCGTCACCGCCGAGGGTGGAGACGTTTCCGCCCGCCGAGCTCAACTGGCCGATGACGTCGTACTCTTCGTTGAGAAGCTTGAAATAGGTCGCCTTGCCGGTAGTCTTGATGAAATTCGCATCGCCGCCGATGCCTGCGAATTCCTGCCCGCCCTGGATGAAGAAACCCTCACGCGGGTCGCCGGCATTATCAAGGGTGTTGTAGGTCAGCGAATAGGAAATCGACGACGTGAGATAGGGGCTGTCGCAGATCGCCTGATTGATGATCGGCGACTTGGTGTAGTTCGGGGCCGTGGATGGCGTCGTCGTGCCGAAGTTGAACTGATTGCCGACCGGATTGGGAACGGCGCAGGTGCTGCGCGTGGTGACATATCCGGCCGTGCCCGGAGAGACGCCGGCCGCGTCAGGGATCGAGAAGCCGTTGTTGTCGCCGAATTCTTCCTGCTTCAAGTTGTAGGCGATCTGCGCCGTCAGGTTCTCGGTGATCGGTGCCGCCAGGCGCACGTCGCCGCCGGTCCGAACCGAATCATAGTCACCCGAGGTGCTCTCACTACGATAGACATCGAATCCCGCCGCCAGGCGTCGACCCAGGAAATACGGCTCGGTGAAGGACAGGCTGTAGTTCCGCGTGTCCTTTCCGAACCCGGCGGATACCTTGATGAACTGGCCGCGACCGAGGAAGTTTCTCTCGGTGACGCCGACTTCCGCAACCGGCCCCGCATTCTCGCCGCCGGTCGTGTAGCCACCGCCGAGCGAGAGCTCGCCCGTGGCCTTTTCCACCACATCGACGATGACGATCACCCGATCCGGCTCCGCGCCGGGGGCCGTCGAGATCGAAACCTTCTCGAAGAACTTCAAATCCTCCAGCCGCTGCTTGGCGCGCTGAATCAGGACCTGGTTGAAGGCATCGCCTTCGGAAACGTCGAACTCGCGCCGGATCACGTAGTCGCGGGTCTTGGTGTTACCGCGAATTTCGAGCCGCTCAACATAGGCGCGCGGACCTTGGTCGATCACGTAATTGATCGCGATGGTTCGATTGGTGAAATCACGGTCGCCGCGCGGTGTGACCTGGGCGAAGGCAAAGCCGGCGTTGGCCATGCTGTTCGTCAGATTGACCAGCGACTCCTCGACATCCTTGGCGCTGTAGACCTCGCCCGGACGGGTTTCCAGTTCGCTGTAGAGCGCCTCGGAATCGATTCCCGGGATGGTGCTGTCGATCGCCACATTGCCGAAGGCGTAACGCTCCCCTTCGTCCACGGTGATCGTGATGAAGTAGGAATTCTGGGTTTCGTCGAGCTCGGCCACCGACGAGATGACACGGAAGTCGGCGTAGCCCCGATTGAAATAGAAGCGCCGCAGCGTCTCCTCGTCGGTGCGCAGACGATCCTCATCATAAATGTCGTCGCGCTGGATGAAGCTGAGCAGCCCGGATTCGCGCAGGGCGATGGTCTGCTTCAAGCGGCTGTCGCTGAAGGCGTTGTTGCCGACGATGCTGATCGAGGCGATCTTCGTGCGGTCGCCTTCCTGGATATTATAGATAACGTTGACGCGGTTCTCGCCGACCTGCTGCGTGTTGACGCTGACCACCGCATCGCTGCGACCGATGCTAGTGTAAGCCCCGCTGATCGCCTCGACGTCCGCCTGCGCCGTGGCGGACGAATAGGCTCCGCGCGGCTGGGTCTGAACCGCAGCCATAAGCTGCTCGTCCTTAATCTTGGAATTGCCCTGGAAAAGAACCTGATTGACGATCTGATTCTCGTCGACCTGGACGACGAGCGTGCCACCCGATTGGCTGACGCGAACGTCGGAGAACAATCCTGTCGCAAAGAGGCGACGAAGGACCTCGTCCTGTTCGGCCTCGCTGACGTTCTGGCCGGGCCGGATCTGCGTGAAGCTGCGAACCGTGTCCGCCTCGACCCGACTGTTCCCCCTCACCTCGATGCGGTTGACCACAGCCGCCTCGACGGCCGTGGTGACGGCAAGCTGAGCACCCAAGGTCGTCGCGGCGAGAACGGTCGAGGACAGGACGACCGCCGAAGCGGCGCGTAAGATTTTCGTTCCAGCCATCATGGGTTCAACCACCTTCTTGTCATTGTGTCGAAGCGCCAAGGGAACAGCACGCGTCAACGCCTTGTACCGGCTTTCGGAATTCATTCAAGCAACCTGGACCGAGTCCATTGAGGAATTGGAAACCCGTTGCAACGCAGCCACGGACACCGCCGCGATAGTTGATGTTTTGCAACCCCAGGCCCCCGTCCCGACTCGCCATTCTCAGACCAAGCCGGAAATATCGTTCCAAAATGCAAATACCATAAGCAGCATTACCAGTGCGAGCCCGATTCGGAACCCGATTTCCTGCACCCGCTCGCTCAACGGCCTGCCGCGAACGGCCTCATAGGCGTAAAAGAGTAGATGGCCACCGTCCAGCATCGGAATCGGTAGAAGATTCAGCAGCCCGATCGACACCGACAGCAGCGCCGCCAGGTTGAGCAGCGCACCGAACCCGATCGTCGAAACCTGGCTCGAGACCTGGGCGATGCGAATCGGGCCGCCGATCTGATCGGTGCTCTGGCGGCCGGTGATAACCTGACCGATGAAATCGACCGTGCGCTCGGTCACGTACCACGTCTGGGAGACGCCATAGCCAAGCGATTCCAACAAGGACAACTGCTCTAGCCGGAACGACGAGCCGTCATTGGTCGCCACCAGCCCGATCACCGGCACCGTGAAGCTGTTGCCGAATCCGTCGGTCTGGGTCTCGCTCTTCGGCGTAACAGTCAGCTCGACCGTTACGCCTTGGCGCTCGACGGCCATCAGAATCGGCGTATCGGGACGCGCCGACACATAGCGTTGCAGATCGGAGAAATAGCGTATCGGCTCTCCGTCGGCCGAAACGACGCGATCGCCGGGCTGAAACCCGGCTTCCGCGGCTGGCGATTCGGCACGAACGTCGGCCACGACCGGATCGCCGACGACGCGACCATTGACGAAGGCCACGCCGGCGAAAATAACGATGGCGAGGATGAAATTGGCAATCGGACCGGCGGCGACCGTTGCCGCCCGGCGGCCGACGCTCTTGGCAGGAAAGGCCCCGGCTCGCTCAGCCTCGTCCATACTCGCCAGCGCCTCGTGGTCCGGCACGGAGGCGGCGTTCTCATCACCCAAAAACTTCACATATCCGCCAAGCGGAACCGCCGAGAGCTTCCAGCGGGTTCCGTGGCGGTCATTGAAGCCGATGAGCTCCGGCCCAAACCCGATCGAAAAGGCCAGTGCTTTGATCCCGCACCAGCGCCCGACCAGATAGTGGCCGAGTTCATGGAAGAAGACGATGATCGTGAGGACAAACAGAAACGGGACGACATAGACGAGTCCTCCGCTCCATAGACCGGCCAAACCTCCGGCGAATTCCATCAGGGCATCCTCTTGATTGATCCATGCGGGCGGGCAGCCGCCCACCGCAATGCAACTGTCATAAGCCCCGTATGATCGCGTCGCAATGATGGCCGCGTACGAGATTTCAGCCTCGCGCATCCTTCAGGACCCGATACGAGCCCGTATCGCCCTCAAGAACACGCGGCGATGCCGTAGCCTGTCATCTGTCAGAGCGCGAAGATCCCGTGGGCCGGATTGCCGAAGCCTGCGATCAGAAGGCCGACCAGCCAAGCCGCGCCGATGGCTACGATCAACGCGTCGATTCGATCCATCAGCCCCCCGTGGCCAGGAATGAGCCGGCCGGAATCCTTGACGCCGAAACGCCGCTTGATCCACGATTCGTAAAGGTCTCCCGCTTGGCCAAGCGCCGATAGAACGGCGGCAAGGACCAGGATGAACGGGCTCAACGCGCTACCGATCGACAGAGCGAACAGCGCCCCGAAAAGGCTGCCGGCCACAAGTCCACCGCCCGCACCCGACATTGTCTTCTTGGGTGAGACCATCGGCAAAAGCTTCGGCCCACCAATCGATCGGCCGGTAAAATAGGCGAAGATGTCGGTGGACCACACGACCGCGATGACAAAGCCAAGGGCGGCGAGCCCGGCACTGTCGTCACCGCGCAACATGCCCGGCGCGAGTGCCGCCAAGGCGGAATACAGCAAACCACCGAGAACCCAGTCGGCCTTGCGCTCGTTCCGATCGATAAAGGCGATAAACGCAGCCGCCAGAATCACGACTACCAGTGCCAAGAGATAGAACCGGAAAACGAAGGCGAACAGCGCCACGACCAGCGCGCGCCGCGCGAAGCTGAAGATCGGACCGACGCGCTGAGCCCTTGTCATTCGCGACCACTCGTCGAACACGATGAGCCCGGTCGCGAAACACAAAAGCCGAAATGGCCACCCACCGATGATCGTCAGAGCGAGGACGAGGAGACCGAGGACGACGGCCGAAATCAGCCGCGACCGCAGGTCGGTCCAGCTTCCGGCGCCGAAAAATTGCCGAATCCCTAGCCCCATCAGCTCAGGAAGCGATTTCGCGGGACAGGCCACCGTAGCGACGATCGCGGCTGAAATACTCCTCGATCGCACCCTCGAAGGCTTTGCGGTCGAAATCGGGCCACAGGCAGGGCAGGAACACGAACTCCGAATAGGCGGCCTGCCAGAGCAGGAAATTCGACAATCTGATCTCGCCGCTGGTGCGAATGATCAGATCGGGGTCCGGGATGCCCGCGGTATCGAGATGCGCGTCAAGGTAATCGGGCGTGAGCGCTTCCAGTGGCACCTCTCCCGCCGCGAACTTCTCGGCGATCCGCCGCATCGCGCGCGCCACTTCGTCCCGCGCCCCGTAATTGAAAGCGACAACCAGCGTCTGGCGCTGGTTGTCGCGGGTCAAGCTCTCGGCCTCATCGAGCAGTGCGCGGATGTCGTCCGTCAAATTGTCCCGCGCGCCGATGACGCGCACGCGGACTCCTTCCTTGTGGAGATCCGCAAGGTCGCGGCGGATGAAATGCTTCAACAATCCCATCAACTCGGCGACTTCATCCTGTGGGCGGCGCCAGTTTTCGGACGAGAAGGCGAACAGCGTCAGATACTGGATCCCGAGTTCGCCAGCCGCGCGCACAGCCTCGCGCACCGCCTCGACGCCGCGGCGATGGCCCATGCTGCGCGGCAAGCCGCGCGAATGTGCCCAGCGGCCGTTGCCGTCCATGATAATGGCGACGTGTTGGAGATGCCGCACCGTGATCCCGCCTTTCCCTGTTGGGTTCGCCGCGCGCCCGTCGTTCGGCGCGTTATCGCTTGAGCTTAGACCAGCATGATCTCGGCTTCCTTACCGGAAAGCACCTTGTCGATATCGGAAATGATGTCGTCGGTCATTTTCTGAACCCGGTCCGACATCTGCCGGCTTTCGTCCTGGCCGATATCGCCATCCTTTTCCATCTTCTTCAACACCTCCATGCCGTCCCGACGTACATGGCGGGCCGCAACCTTGGCGCTTTCGGCATATTGATGGGCGACCTTGACCAACTCCTTGCGCCGCTGCTCGTTGAGTTCCGGCAACGGAATACGGAGCGTCGTGCCGTCGGTGACGGGGTTGAGACCGAGATTGCTCTCACGGATCGCCCGCTCGACCTTGCCGACCATCTGCTTGTCCCACACCGATACACTGATCATGCGTGGTTCGGGGACGGAAATGTTGGCCACCTGATTGATCGGCATCTGCGAACCGTAAGCCTCGACGCTGATCGGATCGAGCAGGCTCGGCGAAGCGCGACCCGTCCGAAGGCCGCCGAGATCGCTCTTCAAGCTGGCGACGGCGCCGTCCATGCGGCGCTGCAGTTCGTTGAAATCCATGTCGGCCATCTTGCTTTCCTCTTTCTCGGCTATGCGGGCGTAAAAGAAACTCAGTCCGTGACGATCGTCGCGCGGCCGCCGCCCAACAGAATCCTGGCGAATTCGCCTTTCTCGTGGATGGAGAAGACGACGATCGGAATATGATTTTCGCGCGCCAGAGCAACCGCGGCGACGTCCATGACAGCCAGACCTTTTTGCAGGACGGCGTCATGGGTCAGCCGGTCGTAGCGTACGGCGTCGGGGTCGTGCTTGGGGTCGGCGGAGTAGATACCATCGACTTGCGTAGCCTTGAACAAAGCGTTCGCGCCCATTTCCGCGGCACGCAGGGCGCCAGCGGAATCGGTGGTGAAGAACGGATTGCCGGTGCCGCCGGCGAAGATGACCACGCGGCCCGCAGCCTGATGCGCCAGCGCGGTTCGCTGGGAGAAGCTTTCGCAAATTTCGGGCATGGCGATGGCGGACAGGACGATCGTCTCGACACCCATCTTGATGAGCGAGGTCCTGAGCGCCAGGGCATTTATGACGGTTCCGAGCATGCCCATGTGGTCGCCCGTCACCCGGTCGCCGCCCTTGGAGGCCACCGCAACGCCACGGAAAATGTTACCGCCGCCGATGACGATGGAAATCTCGACGCCTAAGGCGCGCGCTTCGGCGATGTCGGCGGCGATGCGATCGGCCACGGCGACATCGATGCCAAAGCCTTGTGACCCCATCAGCGCTTCACCGGAGACCTTGAGAAGAACCCGCCGATACCGGACTTCGGTTGTCATCGATCACCTTGCTTGCGTCCGCGGAGAACCTGAAGGCGCAGCGATGAAGACGCGCCGGGCCTCGCCGGAACGAGTACGGGAGACGCCTCGCCGCCGACCGGCAAGGCTCATGGATTTCGTGGCGGCCCGTGATGCGGGCGCGCCAATTCGAGGATGCGATACAATAAGGGCGCCCGCTTGTGAAGCGGCCGCCCGCCAGACCGCTGACAAACCCCTGGCACTGGCCGGGGGTTTTTGATGCACTTGGCTGTATTGAAGAAACCGGCCCACGAGCAATCAGCGATCGAGATGGTGGCGCTTCGCCGGTCTCGAAGGAGCGGCGGCTCCATGGTGCGTCTCCAGCTGGTGCCTCCCCCCGGCCGCCGCCCAGAACATGGAGAAGATCGCGATGGCGCTCACCGCAACGCCGGCCCCGTATGAACTGAGCTAACACACCGAACCGGCGCCGCCTTGCGAACCGGACAGACTGCGCCGCTCAAACAAAAACCCCGCCGAAAATCAGCGGGGTCTGTCAGCACTCTGGTGGGCCTCGACAAGGCCGCTTTTTATCAATTCAGAGCATCGAAAAGAGCAATTCTAGCGAAGATCCACAGTGCCGATAACCGTCGCCGCAGGGGCCTGCTCGGGAAGTTCCGCGGTGGCGTAGCTGGCCGTCAGAATACCGAAGGCAGCAGTCGCACCCAGAAGCGTCAGCAGGGTTCTGCGCATGGAAGGCCGTCCCGAGGAGTTGTTCATGGTGATTGCATCATTCATCGAACTAGTTTCTTCCGCGTAAATTTTGCTACATTCGCGTGGGTTGCCCACAGTCTTGGAAACAAAAGTCTCCAAGCCGCGATTGGTTGCCTCGGTTTCGACGAATTTTCTTCCGCATAGCGGCCGGCCCCCCTATCGCACGGGTTTGCGGGGCTTTCGATGGCAATTGCGCCACAGTTCCAAAATTCGGCCATCGCATGGTTAATGACTGCGACCGGAATTTGCCCACCTCCGAACCGGCGTTTCATCTCGCGAGGCCAAGTTGCTTTAGGCTCCGAACCATGGCGGCGATGGCCTCACCCGGTGGGCGGAAATCGATTCCGAGCGTTTGTTCGGCGGCCTTCGTCGCGAGAGTTTTCCGGCGCCCGAGTTCGGGCACGGCCGCGCGGGCTTGTGCGGCGAAGACGGCGATCGTGCGCACCAGAAAATCCGGCAGCACCAGCTTGGGCATCCGGCTGCCGGCGGACGGGTCGGCGAGCGCGATCGCCTGACCGATCTCCATCATCGACAATGAGCCACCGCACAGAATGAACCGTCGTCCCGCCGCATCGGGTACGGTCATGGCCTGGAGATGAGCGCGGGCGACGTCGCGAACATCGACGATGCCGAAGGTGATGTCCGGCACGGCCGGGAGCCGCCCCATGAGCATCGTCCGAATCAGGTCCGCCGAGGTGCCCGTCTCCCGATCGAGCAGCGGACCGAGTACGAAGGCGGGGTTGACGACGGCGAGTTCCGGGCCGCCCGCCTCGACGGCCTTCCAGGCCGCCCTTTCGGCTTCCGTCTTCGAGACCGCATAATCGGAAATGTCCGAACTTTCGACATTGGACCAGTCCGCTTCCGAATAGTGCGCCCCTCGCTTTGCGCCGTGGCCGTAATAGATCGCTGCCACCGAGGAGGTCAGAACAATTCGCTCGACGCCCGCCCTGGAAGCGGCCTCGACGACACGGAGCGTCCCGCCCCTGGCGATTGGCACCAACGCATATCTATCCTTGGATTGCCTCGCGGGAAACGGCGAGGCCGTATGCACGACGAAGCGGCATCCGGCCACAGCGGCATCCCAGCCGTTATCTTGGGTCAGATCCGCCTCGACGAATTCCAGCCGGTCGACAGCCCTTCCGGCCTTTTCCAGCGTGTCCCGGACGAACGCGGCCTTGCCAGCGGAGCGCACGGTCCCCCTCACCCGATAGCCCGCCGCCAGCAACTCCAGGGCGACCTGCTTGGCAATGAAACCGGAAATGCCGGTGAGAAGCACGAGATCGGACATGCGTTTTCCGCCTTGGAGCCGTGAAAAAACTTGCGAAAAATTATGGTTTCAAATTACAACTAAACGCAGCGACATGCGGATCTTCGAGAAATCGGGAAAATTGTCGCCGCGAAAAAGAAGGAACTGCAACAAATTCGACCTAATAGTATGCCTCACTGACTTAGGAGTGTCCCCTCTCATGACCGCGGATCCGAGCTGGACCTTGCATGGGCTACAGATCGAAATTCTGGACGCCATGGCTGCGGCCGGGGAGTTCGAAGCAGTCCTTACTCTCCTCTGCCGTCGGGTTGAGGCGCTCACACCCGACATTGCGTGCTCGATCATAGCCGTAAACGAGAAACAACGCCTGCGTTCGAATGCGGGTCCCTCGCTTCCGACACAATATCGGGACCTCCTTGCTCGTCTACCCGACGACTGGTTAGACCGAACCGAGTTCGTCACCGGCGGCAATCCGGCACGCGATCCCGAGGAAACGACGAACGTCAGGCCGCGGCCCCCATCCGAGCTGGCGTTGCCCAGCGGCTGGGCGGCATCATGGTCAAGCGCTGTCAAAGCGCCCACGGGCCAGCTTGTCGCTCTTTTCACAATGTACTTTCACACCGAGCGCAGCCCATCCCGACAGGAGCGGATGGTCGCCGAAACCTGCGTTCGTCTCTTGAGGATCGGAATCGATCGGTGGCACCTGCAGCAGAGAAATCAACAGCTGAGACGTTACGATCAACTGACGAACCTGCAGAACCGCCGCCGCTTCAATGCCGTCATCGAGAGCAAGGTGGCCGATGAGTCCAGATCTTTCGCCCTGCTCCTCGTCGAGATCGAACACCTCAAGACGATCAATCACACAATGGGGCATGTCGTCGGCGACCAAGTCCTTCGAGAGGTTGCAGCCCGATTGGAGCGGGTGGCGTCGATCTCGGCCTCGACCTTCCGGATTGGCGGCGATGAGTTTGCAGTCCTCGCCGACGACATTGCCGATCACGCCGAGTTGCGCGATTTCGCTTCGCGCATTTTGGACGCCATGCACGACCTGTTTCAATGCCGCGGCAACACGATTGCACCTCAGGTGACCATTGGCGGCGTCGTCCGAGAAATGGATGGGGACAGCCCCGATCTCCTACATCAGAACGCCGATTTCGCCCTCTTGCATGCCAAGGAAACCCACCGAGGCGGTTACGTGGCGTTTGAACCGGGGCTACGAACCTCGGTCATGCGACGAACTGAAACCATTCGCGAGATCGCCCTCGCCCTTACCGAGCACCGGATCGTGACTTACTATCAGCCCATCGTGCGGCTGGACACCGAGCAGATCGTCGGTCTCGAGGCCTTGGCGCGGCTGCGAACCAAGGATGGCCGCATCGCGTCTGCCGGCGAATTCGCGGACGCGTTCACCGATCCCCACGTCGCCGACCGACTGACCAACCAAATGCTGTCTCAGGTCGCGGCCGATATCCGGACGTGGCTCGACGACGGCATCCCCTTCCAGCATGTCGGCGTGAACCTCGCGATGTCCGATTTTCGGCACAGAAACCTCGATCAAACCATCTGCGCCGCCTTCGATGCCCAACAGGTTTCGTTGCAGCATCTGGTCTTGGAAGTTACCGAAACGGTTTTCATGGACGGCCCTAACCACGATGTCGCGAGAGCGGTGACACGTCTTAGAGACAAGGGGATGCTTGTCGCCCTCGACGACTTCGGCACCGGTTTCGCCTCGCTGACCCACCTTCTCAGTTTCCCGGTGGACGTCATCAAGATCGACAAGAGTTTCATCGACCGCCTCCTGACCGACGCCCCCAGCCGTGTCATCGTCGAAGCTCTGATCGATATCTCCGCTAAGCTGGGCATGAGGACAGTCGCCGAGGGAATCGAGTGTGCCGCTCAGGCGAAACGGCTCTCGGAGCTCGGATGCCGCCTCGGGCAAGGGTTCCATTTCGCTCGGCCCGCCGACGCTGCACGCACGACGGCTCTCTTGCAGCAGAGGGCACAACGTGACCACCAGGGTCAATCGCCGGCGTGATATGACAACGACGGCCCAACCCGCCAAAGCCATTTGCCGTCGGGACTCGCGTCACAGGACTATACGTTGCTGCTTGAAGAACCTGATCGGCAAGTCGCGAAATGCGGCCCACGTCACGCACGAAAAAGGGGCCACGCGGGCCCCTTCGTTATTCTGTCATGGCGTCGATCCGAGGATCAGGCGGCGTCTTCCTGCTCGCCTTCGGCCTCGATCCGCTCACGGTCGATCGCGCCGCGAGCCTCGGGATCGCGGTCGACGAACTCGATAACCGCCAGCGGAGCGTTGTCGCCGCGGCGGAAACCGGCCTTGAGAACGCGGGTATAGCCGCCGTTGCGATCGGCATAGCGGGTCGCCAGCGTATCGAACAGCTTGGCGATGACGGAGCCGTCGCGGACCTTCGACAGCGCCTGGCGACGGGCATGAAGATCGCCGCGCTTGCCCAGCGTAATCATCTTCTCGATGATCGGGCGCAGTTCCTTTGCCTTCGGCAGGGTTGTGACGATCTGCTCGTGCATGATCAGCGACGCCGACATGTTGGCGAACATCGCTTTACGGTGACTGGCGGTACGGTTGAGTTTCCGGCCGCGCTTGGCGTGACGCATGGGGTTTTCCTCAGAGAAATATGCCGACGCCTTGGCGCCGGAGGTCGGGATCTTTGCGTTCCTGCCGTCGATGCGACAGGCCGCCGTTCCTTTGATTCATTGCAGTGGCGCCCGGCCGCGTCAGCGGCCGGGCGCGCGTAGTCCTAGTACTGGTCTTCGTAACGCTTGGCGAGATCGTCGATGTTCTCCGGCGGCCAATCGGTGACTTCCATGCCGAGATGCAGCCCCATCGAGGCGAGCACTTCCTTGATCTCGTTCAGCGACTTGCGGCCGAAATTCGGTGTCCGCAACATCTCCGCTTCGGTCTTCTGGATCAAATCGCCGATATAGACGATGTTGTCGTTCTTCAGGCAATTGGCCGAGCGCACCGAAAGCTCCAGCTCGTCGACCTTCTTCAGCAGCGCCGGATTGAAGGCCAGCTCGGCCATCTGCTCTTCGGCGGCGCCAGCCGCGCCACGCTGGTCGCGCTGCGGCTCTTCGAAGTTGACGAAGACAGACAACTGATCCTGGAGAATGCGCGCGGCATAGGCCACCGCGTCCTCACCAGTGATCGAGCCGTCGGTCTCGATCTGCATCGTCAGCTTGTCCTTGTTGAGATCCTGCCCCTCGCGGGTGGCCTCGACCTTGTAGGACACCTTCTTGACCGGCGAAAACAGCGAGTCGACCGGAATCAGGCCGATCGGCGCGTCTTCCGCCCGGTTCTGGTCGGCAGGAACATAACCCTTGCCGGTGTTGACCGTAAATTCCATGCGGATTTCCGCACCCTCGTCGAGGGTGCAGATCTCATGCTCGGGATTGAGAACCTCGATATCGCCTACCGTCTGGATGTCGCCAGCGCGTACGACGCCAGGGCCCTGCTTGCGCACGACCATGCGCTTCGGTCCCTCGCCCTGCATACCGATGCAGATTTCCTTGATGTTGAGGACGATGTCCGTGACATCCTCCCGCACGCCCGGGATCGACGAAAACTCGTGCAATACGCCGTCAATCTGGACCGCGGTGATCGCCGCTCCCTGCAGCGACGAGAGCAGGACGCGGCGCAGCGCGTTGCCGAGGGTAAGCCCGAAGCCGCGCTCAAGCGGCTCTGCCGTCAGCGATGCCTTGACACGGCTGCCGCCGCTCTTGAACACCACCTGGTTGGGCTTGGTAAGGTCTTGCCAGTTGCTAGCAATCATGACGGATGCCTTTCAGTTTCCTCGCCACCATCCAATCGTGGCGATAGGTCTGATAACGGAGGGTGAAACCCCTCCTGTCGGCCGCACGCCGCACCCTGAAAGGACGCGGCGGAAAGCATCAAACGCGGCGCTTCTTGCGCGGACGCACGCCGTTATGCGGGATCGGCGTGACGTCCCGGATCGATGTGATCGTGAAGCCGGCTGCCTGAAGCGCGCGCAAGGCCGACTCGCGCCCGGAACCCGGTCCGCACACCTCGACCTCGAGGGTCCGCATGCCGTGCTCCTGCGCCTTCTTGGCAGCGTCTTCCGCGGCAACCTGGGCGGCGAACGGCGTCGACTTGCGCGAGCCCTTGAAGCCCTGTGCGCCAGCCGACGACCAGGCAATTGCATTGCCCTGCGCGTCGGTAATCGTGATCAGCGTGTTGTTGAAGGTCGAACTCACATGGGCGACGCCCGAAATGATATTCTTGCGCTCGCGGCGACGAACGCGTTGTGCTTCCTTGGCCATTTAATAAGTCCTGTTTGATATCCACACCGCCGTAATGCCGGCGGCTACACCAACAGCGCGCCCAGAGGGCGCGCCGCGTAAAATTACTTCTTCTTGCCTGCGATCGCCTTCGCGGGACCCTTGCGCGTACGGGCGTTGGTGTGGGTCCGCTGACCGCGAACCGGCAGGCTGCGACGATGCCGCAGGCCGCGATAGCAGCCGAGGTCCATCAGACGCTTGATGTTCATCGCCGTCTCGCGGCGCAGATCACCCTCGACCTGATAGTCGCGGTCGATGATCTCGCGAATCTGCAGCACTTCACCGTCGGTCAGATCATTGACCCGGCGCTCATCGCCGAGATTGACCTTCTGCACGATCTCCTTGGCGAAGGTCGAACCGATGCCATGGATGTACTGCAGCGCGATGACGACGCGCTTGTTGCTCGGGATGTTGACGCCAGCGATACGGGCCACGTCGATACTCCTAGATTTAGATGGGCAGGGAGCCCGTCTCATGCAAGATGAGAGCCCTACGGCCGAAAACGACCGAAGCTGGCCCTCGAACGAAGGCCTGCGCCGATCGCAAAGGATTCGCGAATAGGCGCAGGCTATAGAGCAACGGGGCTTGACAAGTCAACCGCCCGCTTGTCCAGCGCGATACCCGCCTGATGCGGGTTCGGCGCTGAGAACGGTTTCGATACTCGCGGTCACGACATCGATCGGCTGCATGCCATCGACCCCGCGCAGCGTACCTTTGCAGTGATAGTAGCCGACGAGCGGCGAGGTATCTCTGTAATAGGAGCGAAGGCGCGTCCGCATCGTTTCCGCGTTGTCGTCCGGACGGCGCTTGAACTCGGTGGACCCGCAAACATCGCAGACCCCCGCGACCTTCGGCTGCTTGTCTTCGTCGTGATAGACCGCGCCACAGTTGGCGCAGGAAAAACGGCCCGAAACCCGCTTCACCAGAATGTCGTCATCGACCTTGATTTCGACGACGTGGTCGAGCGCGAGACCCTTGTTCTCGAGCATCGCCTCGACCGCATCCGCCTGATTCAGCGTGCGCGGATAGCCGTCGAGAATGAAACCATTGGCGCAGTCGACCTGATCGATCCGTTCGGACACGATCGCATTGACGATATCGTCCGACACCAGATTCCCGGCATCCATGACGGCCTTCGCCTTGAGGCCGATTTCACTTTGGGCGGCGACGGCCGCCCGCAACATGTCCCCGGTCGAAAGCTGCGGAATCCCGTGCCGCTCGATCAACCTCTGTGCCTGGGTGCCCTTCCCGGCTCCCGGTGGCCCGAGCAGTATGAGTCTCATCTGGCTCCCCGTCTCCCACCTCTGAGCTTCGACTTCTTGACGAGGCCCTCGTATTGGTGCGCCAGAAGATGCCCCTGCACCTGAGCGACCGTATCCATCGTGACGCTAACCACGATCAGCAGCGACGTACCACCCAGATAGAACGGCACCCCCACGGCCGAAATCAGGAATTCCGGCAAGAGACAGATAAGAACGAGATAGATCGCTCCCACCACCGTGATGCGCGTCAGCACGTAGTCGATATATTCCGCCGTTCGCTCACCCGGCCGGATGCCTGGGACGAAACCGCCATGCTTCTTCAGATTGTCGGCCGTATCCTTCGGATTGAAGACGACCGCCGTGTAGAAGAAGGCGAAGAACGCGATCAAGCTGCCATAAAGAAACATGTGCAGCGGTTGGCCGTTGCCGAGGGAAGCGATGACGGTCGTTGCCCAGCCCGGAAGAGCTGACGTGTCGGAAAAGTTCGCCATCGTCACCGGCAGCAGCAGCAGCGACGACGCGAAGATCGGCGGAATGACGCCTGCAGTGTTCAGTTTCAATGGCAGGTGCGACGTGTCGCCCTGGAACATGCGGTTGCCGACCTGGCGCTTCGGATACTGAATCAAAAGCCGGCGCTGCGCCCGCTCGAAGAACACGATTACGGCGATCGATACGACCGCAACCAGGATCACCAGAAGAATGATCGCCGTCGACAGCGCGCCGGTCCGGCCGAGCTCCAGGAGGTTGGCGATCGCGGACGGGAGATTGGCGACGATACCGGCAAAGATGATCAGCGAAATACCGTTACCGATCCCGCGCGCGGTGATCTGCTCACCAAGCCACATCAGGAACATGGTGCCGCCGACAAGCGTGATGACCGCTGAAATCTGAAAGAATGTGCCAGGATCGACGACGATCCCCGGCTGCGTTTGCAAACCGACGGCGATACCATAGGCCTGCACGGTGGCCAGCAACACCGTGCCGTAGCGCGTGTACTGGTTGATGATCTTGCGGCCCTGCTCGCCTTCCTTCTTCAGCTGCTCCAACGACGGAATGACCGACGTCATCAGCTGAATGATGATCGAGGCGGAGATATAAGGCATGATGCCGAGGGCAAAGATCGCCATGCGCCCGACCGCACCGCCGGAGAACATGTTGAACATGCCCAAAATGCCGGTCGACTGCTGCTGAAAGGCTTGCGCCAACGCGTCCGGATTGATGCCCGGCATCGGGATATAGGTCCCGAGGCGATAAACAAGCAGTGCGCCAAGAGTGAACCAGATGCGCTTCTTGAGATCCTCGGCCTTGGCGAAGGCCGAGAAGTTCAAGTTAGCGGCGAGTTGTTCCGCAGCCGATGCCATGTCGAACTTGTCTCCGGGTTGTCCCGCGGGTCAGCAGAAAGACGGTCACGCGCGGTCCGCTTCCTCGGGGGGAGAGCAAAGCTCGCCCCCCGAGGAAGCACGAGAGATAAACGGCGAGGAAGGCGTGTGCAAGAAGGGCGATTAAGCCCCCGCACCCGCCGTCGTCACCGAACCGCCCGCTTTCTCGACCTTTTCAACCGCCGACTTCGACGCACCGTTGACCGTGATCGAAACCTTCGCCGAGAGATCGCCGTCGCCCAGGAGGCGGATGCCGTCCTTGGAACGGCGCACCACGCCCGCCGCCTTCAACGCGGCGAGATCGATCATGCCCTTGGCGTCCAGCTTGCCGGCGTCGATCGCCTGCTGGATGCGGCCAACTGAGACCACGTTGAAGCTCTTGGCAAAAATATTCGTGAAGCCACGCTTCGGCAGGCGCCGGAAGAGCGGCATCTGACCGCCTTCGAACCCGTTGATGGCGACGCCGGACCGGGACTTCTGACCCTTGACGCCTCGACCACCGGTCTTGCCGCGTCCCGAGCCGATTCCACGACCGACGCGCTGGCGCAAGTGGGTGGCGCCGTCCTTGTCGGAAATCTCGTTAAGTTTCATTTTGTTTCTCCTGGAACTTCGATCCCGGCAACGCGATGCGATGCGTGCGGTCGAGGTTCTGGCAAAGGGATTTGGCTCGTCGCTCGCGCGAAGCTCGTCGCTCCGCGGCGCTCGTCAAGCCTCTTCGACCACACGCACGAGGTGAGCGACCTTGGCGATCATGCCGCGCACCGCGGGAGTATCCTCCAGCGTGCGGCGACGGTGCATCTTGTTCAAGCCAAGACCGACCAGCGTCTGGCGCTGAGCACCAGGGCGGCGGACCGGGCTGCCGGTCTGCTCGACCGTGACCGTGGACCCTGCGGATTTCTTTTCGGCCATCGATTGGCTCCTTCAGTCAAAGCGCGAGAACCTCGAAGGAGGTTCTCGCTTCCAATCAATCTTCGGCCGCCTGAGCGCCGATGACTTCCCGGCGGCGGGCCTGAAGGGTCGAATATTTGATACCCCGACGCGACGCGACATCCTTGGGGTGCGTGGCATTCCGGAGCCCGTCGAAGGTAGCGCGAACCATGTTGTAGGGGTTCGACGATCCCAGCGACTTGGCGACCACGTCATGCATGCCGACCGCTTCGAACACGGCGCGCATCGGACCACCGGCAATGATGCCGGTACCGGCCTCGGCGGCGCGCAGAATGACCTTGCCGGCGCCGTGGCGGCCGGTGACGTCATGATGCAGCGTCCGGCCATCGCGCAGCGGCACGAAGATCAGATCGCGCTTGGCGGCTTCCGTCGCCTTGCGGATCGCTTCCGGCACTTCGCGCGCCTTGCCGTGGCCGAAGCCGACGCGGCCCTTCAGATCGCCGACGACGACGAGCGCGGCAAAACCGAATCTGCGGCCGCCCTTCACCACCTTGGCGACGCGGTTGATGTGGACGAGCTTGTCGACGAAACCGTCATCGCGGTCGTCACGTCTGTCGTTACGAGGCGCCATATCCTGTTCCTTATTCTTTTCCGGAGGCGTCTTTTGAAAAGACGGCCGCATTAAGCGGCCGCCGAACGGTCATACGATCCGCCCCAACGAAAACGTCCGGGCGAACCGAGCAGGCCNGTCTTTTGAAAAGACGGCCGCATTAAGCGGCCGCCGAACGGTCATACGATCCGCCCCAACGAAAACGTCCGGGCGAACCGAGCAGGCCTCAGAAGTTGAGACCGCCCTCGCGCGCCGACTCGGCCAGCGCCTTCACGCGGCCATGATAGACGAACGAGCCGCGATCGAACACGACATCGCTCACCCCGGCTTCCTTCGCGCGGTCGGCGACAAGCTTGCCGACGGCAGCAGCCGCGGCGGTGTCGGCGCCGGTCTTCAGTTCCGACCGCAGCGACGGCTCGAGCGTCGAGGCCGAAGCGAGCGTACGGCCCGCCGCGTCGTCGATGATCTGCGCGTAGATGTTCTTCGAAGAGCGGTGGACGGACAGTCGCGGACGACCGTTCGCCACCTTCTTCAGCGAGCGGCGGATGCGCGAAGCCCGGCGTCGCAGGTTTGCCTTCAAGGTAGCCATAACGAGCCCTACTTCTTCTTGCCTTCTTTGCGAACGATCGTCTCGTTCGCGTATTTCACGCCCTTGCCCTTGTAGGGCTCTGGGCCGCGATAGCCGCGGATTTCAGCCGCGACCTGGCCGACCTGCTGCCGGTCGATACCCGAGATGACGATTTCCGTCGGCTTGGGCACGACAATCTGGATGCCTTCCGGCACCGGATAGAGCACGTCGTGCGAAAAGCCCAGAGCCAACTGGAGATTCTTGCCCTGAAGCGACGCGCGATAGCCAACACCGTTGATTTCGAGCTTCTTTTCGAAGCCCGTCTTCACGCCATTGAGGATGTTCGCGATCATTGTCCGCGACATGCCCCATTTGGAGCGCGCATCCTTGGAATTGTCGCGT
Organism: Aurantimonas sp. A3-2-R12; assembly: GCF_036016755.1. NCBI lineage: Bacteria > Pseudomonadati > Pseudomonadota > Alphaproteobacteria > Hyphomicrobiales > Aurantimonadaceae > Aurantimonas > Aurantimonas sp. A3-2-R12. The sequence goes on from NZ_JAYXIH010000041.1 coordinate 28,366, forward strand.
GGATCGACGGCCACCGCACCGTCCTCCATCTTGACCAGCACTTCTTCGTTGACGACGAAGGACAGTTCGCCCTTCGGTCCCTTAGCCTTGACCGTCTGCCCCTCGACGGAGGCGGTGACGCCCTCGGGCACGGCGACCGGCTTCTTACCAATACGAGACATTTCGATACCCTGTCCGTTCGTTGCGGGTCGAGGCTGCCGCGTCAGAAGACGCGACAGAGCACCTCGCCGCCGACATTCTGTTCGCGGGCGCTGTGATCGGCCATAACGCCCTTCGGAGTCGAAAGGACGGAGATGCCGAGACCATTGGCGACCTGCGGGATGGTCTTCGCCGAAACGTAGACCCGACGACCGGGCTTGGAAACGCGAGCGATCTCGCGAATGACCGGGCCATTGTCGTAATATTTCAGCTCGATTTCGAAGTCGGACTTGCCGTTCTCGAATTCGGTCTGGGTGTAGCCGCGAATGTAGCCCTCGTCCTTCAGGACATCGAGGACTCGACCGCGCAGTTTCGACGCCGGCGTAGAAACCGTCGTCTTGTTGCGCATGATCGCGTTACGGATGCGGGTCAGCATATCGCCGAGCGGATCAGACAGTGACATGTCGCTACCTCCTTACCAGCTCGACTTCACGATACCGGGGATCTGGCCATTGTTGCCAAGTTCCCGGAGCGCGATGCGGCTCATTTTCAGCTTGCGATAATAGGCGCGCGGACGGCCCGTCACCTCGCAACGATTGCGGATACGTACCTTCGAGCCATTGCGCGGAAGTTCCGCGAGCTGGAGCTGCGCCTGAAAACGCTCCTCCATGGGAGCGTCGGCATTCTTGGTGATCGCCTTCAGAGCGGCGCGCTTGGCGGCGTATTTCGCCACCAGCTTGATGCGCCGGTTGTTCTGCTCGATCATGCCCTTTTTGGCCATTGTCTCGTCCTTTGCTCGTCTGCCGTTACTGGCGGAAGGGGAAGTTGAACGCCTTCAAAAGCGCTCGGGCTTCCTCGTCGGTCTTCGCCGTCGTACAGACGATGATGTCCATGCCCCACATCTGATCGACCTTGTCGTAGTTGATCTCGGGGAACACGATGTGCTCCTTGACGCCCATCGCGAAATTGCCGCGACCGTCAAAGCTCTTCGGGTTCAGGCCGCGAAAATCACGAACGCGCGGCAGCGCGATCTGGATCAGCCGATCCATGAACTCGTACATTTTATCCTTGCGAAGCGTGACCTTCGCGCCGATCGGCATGCCCTCGCGGACTTTGAATCCGGCAATCGAGTTGCGGGCATGCGTGATGATCGGCTTCTGACCGGCAATCCTTGCCAGGTCCTCGGCCGCCACCGTCGGCTTCTTGGAATCGGCGGTGGCTTCGCCGACGCCCATGTTGATCACGATCTTGTCGACGCGAGGGATCTGCATCTCGTTCTTGTACGAGAACTCTTCCTGCATCGCCTTGCGGACCTCTTCGCGATAGACGCGCTTGAGACGCGGCACGTAAGCGGTTTCCGTATCAGCCATTGATCTGCTCTCCCGAGCGCTTCGCGACACGCACCTTGGTGCCGTCGTCGAGGGTCTTGAAGCCCACGCGCGTCGCCTTGCCGTCCTTCGGGTCAGCGACCGCGATGTTCGACAATTGGATCGGGGCTTCCTTGGTGATGATGCCGGCTTCCTGGGAAGCGGACTGGCGTTGATGGCGCTTGATCATATTGACCCCGCGCACCAGTGCCCGCCCCTCTTTCGGCATCATCTGAATCACTTCACCCGACCGGCCCTTGTCCTTGCCGGCGAGCACGACGACATTGTCGCCCTTGCGGATCTTCTGCATCGTCCGCTCTCCTCTTAAAGAACTTCGGGGGCCAGGGAGACGATCTTCATGTGGCTCTTGGCGCGAAGCTCGCGCGGAACCGGTCCGAAGATACGCGTGCCAAGCGGCTCTTTCTTGTTGTCGATAATGACGGCGGCGTTCCGGTCGAACCGGATGACCGAGCCGTCGGCACGGCGGATGTCCTTGGCGGTACGCACCACCACGGCCTTCATCACGTCGCCCTTTTTCACGCGGCCGCGCGGAATGGCCTCCTTGACGGAAACGACAATGATGTCGCCCACCGAGGCATATTTCCGCTTCGAGCCGCCCAGCACCTTGATGCACATGACACGACGGGCGCCGGAATTATCCGCGACGTCGAGGTTTGTTTGCATCTGAATCATGTCAGGCCGCCTTCAAAACTTGCTGCCGGGACGTGCCGAACCGCACTGTCCCGGCCAATCCATCAACTGGCTGCTGCCACGCCGTTCGAAACGACGATCCAGCTCTTGTCCTTCGAGATCGGCCGGGTCTCCTCGATGGAGACCATATCGCCGACCTTGCACTGATTGTTCTCGTCGTGCGCCTTGTACTTCTTCGACCGGCGCACGGTCTTCTTGAACAGCGGATGGGTGAAGCGACGCTCCACCAGCACGACCACCGTCTTTTCGTTCTTATCGGAGACCACAGTCCCCTGCAGGATGCGTTTCGGCATAGTTCCGTCCTCAGGCCTTGGCCTCGCCCGCCTTATGGCGAGAAATCGTCTTGATGCGCGCGATATCGCGGCGCACCTGGCGCACGCGGGCGGTATTCTCGAGCTGACCCGTGGCACGCTGGAAGCGCAGATTGAACTGCTCCTTCTTCAGCTTGCCGAGCTCATCGGTGAGTTCGTCCTGGGTCATCGCTTTGACGTCGGAAGCTTTCACTTCAAACTCTCCTTACTCGGCAATGCGCTGGATAAAGCGCGTGCGGATCGGCAGCTTTGCCGCACCGAGGCGAAGTGCCTCGCGGGCAGTCACTTCATCGACCCCGTCGATCTCGAAGACCACACGGCCAGGATGGACACGCGCCGCCCAATAGTCGACGGAGCCCTTACCCTTACCCATGCGGACTTCAGTAGGCTTCGAGGTCACCGGCAGATCCGGGAAAATCCGGATCCACACGCGCCCCTGGCGCTTCATCTGTCGGGTGATCGCGCGGCGAGCCGCCTCGATCTGGCGAGCGGTCACCCGCTCCGGTTCCATCGCCTTCAGGCCGAAGGCACCGAAGTTGAGGCCGGTTCCGCCCTTTGCGGTACCATGAATGCGTCCCTTGAACGCCTTCCGGTACTTAGTGCGCTTTGGCTGCAGCATCTTAGTTCACTCCGAATTCTGAACGCTCAGGCGTGTTCGCGGCGACGACCGCCACCTTGACTGTCGCCCTCGATCTGCCGGCGTTCGGACGCCATCGGATCGTGCTCGAGAATCTCGCCCTTGAAGATCCAGACCTTGACGCCGCAAATGCCATAGGCGGTCTTCGCCTCGGCGGTGCCATAGTCGATGTCGGCGCGCAGCGTGTGCAACGGCACACGGCCTTCGCGATACCACTCCGTCCGCGCGATCTCCGCGCCACCGAGACGGCCACCGCAATTGATGCGGATGCCCTCGGCGCCGAGGCGCATCGCCGACTGCACGGCGCGCTTCATGGCCCGGCGGAACGCCACGCGGCGCTCCAGCTGCTGGGCAATCGACTGCGCGACCAGGGTCGCATCCGTCTCGGGCTTGCGCACCTCGACGATGTTGATGTGCGTCTCGGCGTTGGTCATCGAGGCAAGCTTCTTGCGAAGCTTCTCGATATCCGCGCCCTTCTTGCCGATGACGATGCCCGGACGCGCCGAGTGGATCGTGATCCGGCACTTCTTGTGCGGACGCTCGATGACGATCTTGGAGACCGCGGCCTGCTTCAGCTCTTCGAGCAGATAGCGGCGGATCTTCAGATCCTCGTGGAGCAACTGGCCATATTCGCCGGTGTTGGCGAACCAACGCGAATCCCAGGTGCGGTTGATGCCGAGCCGAAAGCCGGTCGGATTGATTTTCTGACCCATTACGCGGCCTCCTCGAGTTCGGCGATCTCGCGCACGACGATCGTCAGATGCGAGAACGGCTTCTCGACCCGGCTCGCCCGACCGCGACCGCGGGCATGGAAACGCTTCATCGTGATCGACTTGCCCACATAGGCCTCGGCGACGATCAGCGAATCGACGTCGAGATCATGATTGTTCTCGGCGTTGGCGATGGCGCTTTCCAGCGTCTTCTTCACCGTCTCGGCGATCCGCTTGCGCGAGAAGGTCAGGTCTGCCAACGCGGCGCCGACCTTCTTGCCGCGGATCAGCTGCGCGACGAGATTGAGCTTCTGCGGGCTGACACGGATCGTCCGGGCAACAGCCTTCGCCTCGTTATCCTTCAGCCGACGTTCGGCTTTGGCCTTGCCCATCGTTATTTCCTCTTCGCCTTCTTGTCGGCGCCGTGGCCATAATAGGTCCGGGTCGGAGCGAACTCGCCGAACTTGTGCCCGACCATGTCCTCGTTCACCGACACGGGAATGTGCTTGGACCCATTGTAGACGCCGAAGGTCTGGCCGACGAACTGCGGCAGGATCGTCGAACGACGGCTCCAGATCTTGATCACATCGTTGCGGCCGCTCGTGCGACCCTTCTCGGCTTTCTTGAGAAGGTAGCCATCGACGAACGGACCCTTCCAGACGGAACGTGTCATGAAAAAATCCTCTTACTTCTTACGCTGATGACGCGAGCGCATGATGAACTTGTCGGTCGCCTTGTTCTGGCGGGTCCGCTTGCCCTTCGTCGGCTTGCCCCAGGGCGACACCGGATGGCGACCACCGGACGTGCGACCTTCGCCACCACCGTGCGGATGGTCGACCGGGTTCATGGCGACACCGCGGACATGCGGACGACGACCCAGCCAGCGCGAACGGCCAGCCTTGCCGAGGTTGATGTTCGAATGATCCGGGTTGGACACCGCGCCGACCGTGGCGAAACACGACGACGGCACCAGCCGCTGCTCACCCGAATTCAGGCGAAGGATCGCAAGGCCGGAGTCGCGGCCGACGAGCTGAGCGTAAGACCCCGCAGAGCGAGCGATCTGACCGCCCTTTTCCGGCTTCATCTCGACATTGTGGACGATGGTTCCGACCGGCATCGCCGACAGCGGCATCGCGTTACCCGGCTTGACGTCGACGCCCGTGAGGCCCGCAATCACCTTGTCGCCCGCGGCAAGCCGCTGCGGCGCCAGGATGTAGGCGACCTGCCCATCCTCATACTTGACCAGCGCGATGAACGCGGTGCGGTTCGGATCATACTCGATCCGCTCGACCGTCGCCCACATGTCGAGCTTGCGGCGCTTGAAGTCGATCATGCGGTAGGTCCGCTTGTGACCACCACCTTGATAGCGCGCGGTTACCCGGCCCGTGTTGTTGCGTCCGCCCTTTTGAGTCAGCCCCTGGGTGAGCTGCTTTACAGGCTTGCCCTTCCACAGACCCGAGCGATCGACGATGACCAGCTGGCGCTGGCTCGGCGTGTTCGGTTTGAAATTCTTTAGTGCCATTGACTAAGCTCCTCCGGTCCCGATCAAAGACCGGTCGAGACGTCGATGGACTGGCCTTCGGCCAACGTCACGACGGCTTTTTTCTGATCGCTCTGGCGGCCGATACGGCCACGGAAGCGCTTGACCTTGCCCTTGCGGACCAGCGTGTTGACGGCGGTGACCTTCACCCCGAACAGCGCCTCGACAGCCGCCTTGATGTCCGGCTTGGTCGCTGTGCGCGGCACGTTGAAGACAACCTGGTTGGATTCCGAAAGAAGCGTCGACTTCTCGGTGATAACCGGGCTCGTGATGACGTCGTAATGGCGAAGATCGCTCACTTGAACCGCTCCTCCAGAGCCTCGACCGCAGCCTTAGACAGAACCAGCGTCTGGCGGCGGAGAATGTCGTAGACGTTGATGCCCTGGATCGGCAGCACGTCGATATGCGGAATGTTTCGGGCCGAGCGCGAGAAATTCGTGTCCAGCTCGGCGCCGCCGATGATCAGTGCGTTGGAAAGGCCGAGACCCGCGAAGCTCTTGATCATCGCCTTGGTCTTGGCTTCCGACGACTTCAGCTCGTCGACGACGATGAGGCCGCCCGATTTCGCCTTGGCCGAAAGCGCATGCTTGAGTGCTAGCGCCCGGACCTTCTTGGGAAGGTCATGAGCATGGCTGCGCGAGGTTGGGCCATGGGCCTTGCCGCCGCCGCGGAACTGCGGGGCGCGCGCCGAGCCGTGACGAGCCCGACCCGTGCCCTTCTGGCGATACAGCTTGGCACCGGTGCGCGCGATATCTGCGCGTCCGAGCGTCTGATGCGTACCCTGCTGGCGCTTGGCCAACTGCCAGCGAACCATTCGCTGCAGGATGTCCTCGCGTGGCTCGAGACCGAAGATCTCGTCCGCCAGCGTAACAGTGCCGGCGTCCTTGCCATCGAGGCTCTTGATCGTAATGTCCATTATTCCGCTCCCTCGGAAGCGTCCGCGGTTTCCGCGGCGGCGCCATCGTTGGCGGCCGAACGCAGCGCGGCCGGCTTCGGCGCGTTGTCGGGCAGCGAAGCCTTTACGGCATCGCGAATTTCGATCCAGCCGCCCTTCGAACCCGGAACCGCGCCGCGGATCAGGATCAGGCCCTTGTCGAGATCGGTGCGCACCACTTCGAGATTCTGCGTGGTGACGCGAACCTGTCCCATGTGCCCGGCCATCTTCTTGTTCTTGAAGACCTTGCCCGGATCCTGACGCTGACCGGTCGAACCATGCGAACGGTGCGAGACCGAGACGCCGTGGGTGGCGCGCAGTCCGCCGAAATTATGACGCTTCATCGCGCCGGCAAAACCCTTACCGATCGAGGTTCCGGTCACGTCGACCATCTGCCCCGGCACGAAATGCTCGGCCGTGATTTCGGCACCGACATCGATCATGTTGTCGTCCGAAACGCGAAACTCGACGAGCTTGCGCTTCGGCTCGACCGAAGCCTGGGCGAACACGCCACGCATAGGCTTCGTCGTATTCTTGACCTTGGCGAGGCCAGCGCCGACCTGAACGGCGGTGTAGCCGTTCTTTTCCTTGGTCCGCTGAGCGACGACCTGGAGGTTTTCGACCTTCAGAACGGTAACCGGAACATGCTCGCCGACGTCATTGTAGACGCGGGTCATGCCGACCTTCTGGGCTATCACACCTGAACGCATGGGCGTTATCCTTCCCGTGCTCGGATCAGAGCTTGATCTCGACATCTACGCCAGCGGCGAGGTCGAGTTTCATGAGCGCGTCGACCGTCTGCGGCGTCGGATCGACAATGTCGAGGAGCCGCTTGTGGGTGCGCATTTCGAACTGCTCGCGCGACTTCTTGTCGATGTGCGGCGAGCGGTTGACGGTGAACTTTTCGATCCGCGTCGGCAGCGGGATCGGACCCCGCACGTTCGCGCCGGTACGCTTGGCGGTCGACACGATCTCCCGGGTCGACGCATCGAGAACCCGGTGATCGAACGCCTTGAGGCGGATACGGATATTCTGGCCGTTCATTTCATTCGTCCTCTCGTCGGAGACCACCGGCGCGGCGGCGCTTTCCGAGCGCTTGTCTTCTCAAAGCAGCCAACGTGGCGCGAGGCATGCCCCGCTCGCCCCTTCGGGCAAAGAACCGGGCGCGTCACTCAATCGTGCAGCAACGCGCCCGCTTGTCGCGTATCTTATTCGACGATGCTGGCGACGATGCCGGCCCCGACGGTGCGGCCGCCTTCACGGATGGCGAAGCGCAGCTTCTCTTCCATCGC
>NZ_JAYXIH010000042.1:0-35131 GCF_036016755.1 Aurantimonas sp. A3-2-R12
CATCAGCGCCAAAATGCCGAAAAGTTCATTGCCCCTGCATCGAGGGCCGCGTAACGTTCAACCCGGCATCGCCGCTCAACGAAGTTCAACAAACTTCGGGACATCCCCCCTTCGACATCGGTGGCGAGCAATATGGCGATCGGCTCAGTGTCGATGACGTCGCCGACGAAAGTCGCGTGACCCTGAACGGCCTGCTGAGATCTCCGGTCGTCCGCTTCACCTATACCTATGACTTCGGCGACAATTTGGGAGCACACGGTCGCATTCGAAAAAAGCGAGCCGGTGGTCGAGGGCGTATCCTACCCCGTCTGCATCACTGGAAAGCGCAACTGTCCTCCGGAGGATTGCGGCGGCGTCTGGGGAAATGAGGCGTTGCTGGCCATCATGGCCAATCCTACCCATCCCGAACCCGCCGAACAGATCGACTGGATCGGCGAAGAGTTCGACCCGGACGAGTTCGACCTCGAACTCGCCAACACTGTGCTCGCCGCCCGGTTCAGGAAAAAATAGCCGCCAAACGATAAGCCGCACTTATCGCCAAACCTCGGGCGTGAGCAATTACGATATGAGAATCGTCACTGGATCATTCTCATAGCAATTCAAAAGCGAGTTTTCTTATGCCAGACATTCCAGATCACCCCGAGAAGAGCGAGCCAGCCGCCTCCAAAGAGGCAGACCTTCTTTCCTTCAAGCTCACTGGTCGCCCTATTCCGCTTGATGAAGTTTCCTCCGAATTTCGCCTTATGCGCGATTGCCTCAAAAAACCCCTGACCGCAGAGGTCGCAACCCGAATTTGTGAAAAAAGCGGGAGCCACCTTATCAAGCTGGTCAGCCCCCGGGTTGACGGGGACCATGCGGTGCTTCGTTTTGATGATCCTGAAGCGAACCGGAAATCCTCCATCCTCCCCTCGGTGAATGCTCCGGACATCCCCTTTTGCAAGGTGGTCTATCGTCCCCTCGAGGTGATCGGACACCCCTCCCTTTCCGTGGTGGATCACATTCTCAACCCGGATGAACACTCGAGTCCGGTTCTGGACGCCTTTGCGGAAGTGTTCGGGAAGGATATTCTCGAGACGATGCGGGACGCCTTCCTGTCCGAGCCCAAAACCCCGCTCAAACTCGGGGCTGGCGAGTTCCCGATTATCTTCATCCCGCGCCTGGGTGGTGGGGATTTGCAGATCACACCGGTCTCTCCCGCGCCCGCTTTCATGGGGATGAAGCGGATGATTGACCCCTATTTCCAGAAGGCACAACCGGATGGTCCCCGCCCCCCACGCGGACGATGGACTCGTCATGCGGTCAGCTCGAAGCCCCAGAACATCTCCGGTGCCATCGGTGGTCCCCGAATTCGTTTTCTGGCCACCATGCCCCCCGCGATGCACCAAGGCGAGGCCGAGCTTTACCGGTATGTCCATGGTGGCGGTTTTCCGCGCTGGCGGGACGACGAGGTATCGATCTGGGTCCTGCGTTACGCGGACATGCTCGAGGCGGACACCACCTACAACAACGAGGATACCCGCGCCGCCCTCGATCGCACCGCGGATCGCCTGATCCGGGATGCGTCGGAGTTCATCCTTGACACTCTTGAGGATGCAAAGAATTTCGCTGAGCGCCACAGGATCAACGAAGAGAGCATCCCGGAACCTCCGAGCGTGGCGCAGATCCTGATCCGGCGCCCCTGGGGTAAGGATCAGAATTATGATCGCGCCCGCAAGGCCCTGACCAGCCCACATTTCGAGGATCGTCTTCGTAAGAGCCGGATTGTCCAGGAGGCCCGAGCATGACCCATATTCGTGACCTTTATGTTCTGAGGGATATCCGGGCCAGCCGGGTGAACCTCATCATGAATGACTATGTGGCCGGTCTTCCAAGCCCCCTGTCATTCCTCGGATTGGGAGACCTTCTGGCCCGGAATATGGGGCTTTCTCCCTGGAGCGCCCGGGTGATCCCGGTCCTGCATCGGGTCGATATCTCTGAAGGCCGCACGAAGCCGGAGATGGAGCGAAATGAGCGTCGAAAAAAGGATGAGCCTGAATCGTTTGTTCCGATCGAGACGATGGAGGACCTGATCGGAACAGTCGAGGTCTCCCTTCTTCTGCATCTGCCGGGTTGCGAGAGCGAGAGCGTCCTTCGTTCGCAGATAGAAGGGCGCCGTATCGCCGGTGGGCTGATCCAGAACGATAAAGTTGATGTCCATTCCGTCACTCCGGACGGCTCCGCCTTCAGGGGCCTGCGCCGGGGTTATACGATGATCCGGCCCGAGACGGCGGAGCGCCGCTTCATCACTTCTGGTGACCGGACCCCGGAGCAGCCCGGCCTCGCACGGATCGCCGAGACCCTTTTTTCGGCGGATCGTCCGCCAGGCTTCGGCTGGATCGTGCCCTCAGCGGTCGGCTATCGCCTGCTTGAAGATCCAGAGACGGTTCCGCAGCGGATCCGCACCCGGAGCAAGGACATCCCCCATGTGTTCGCAGAGCCGGTTCTCGGCATCACCGAGCTGGTATCAGTGCGCAACAAGCGCCTGACAGAACTGACCATGGACGGTCTGGATGCCCTGTTCTGGTCTTGGGAGGCGCGAGGCGATCTTGTCCTCGGCCACCCGGACTACCACCCCGAACCCACAAATCCCGAACAGCCCAAGGAGGTTATCACTCATGGCTAAGTCCCCTACTGCCCTGTCGCTCGAGACGGGCATGCTCGCCTTCGCCCGTTCCGTCCAGATTACCGAGGGGCTGTTCTTCGCCACCTCCGAAGACAAGCCCGAGGTTCTGGCTCCGATCGAGATTCTCGAAAAAGGCGTTCGTGGACAATCCTCCGAGGACAAAGCGAAGAACCCCGGCCTGAGCAATCCGCAATCCGTTGAATACGCGATCATCCCACAGGGCCATGACGGGGTCCGCCTGTCCTTCTCGATCCGCTTCATGCCGCTGTCGTTGCGGCCGCATGCCTGCAACAACACGGATGTCGGCGCGGCCTATGAGCGCCTGGCGACCGCGTATCGCACCGCCGGCGGGTTCCGGACCGTGGCACTCCTTTACATTTGGAACATCGCAAATGCCCGCTTCGCCTGGCGCAACCGCTTCCAGTCGGATGCGATGAGGGTCCGGGTCGAGACCGGTGACGGCACGGCCTTGGTTTTCAATCCCTTCCTTCTGAAGTTCGACACCCCCGCCACCCGTGATGATCTGGTCGCGGCCCTGGTCGAAGGTGACCAAGAGGGAATTGACGAGTTGATCGATGGGGTCGCGCATGGCCTGTCGAACGAGGACCAGGAAGCCTTCGTTGTGAAGGTCGAGTGGAACGCGGCCATGGAACCCGGTCAGGAGATCTTCCCTTCGCAGGAATATGTTCGGGAGGAAAAGGCGGACAAACAGCTGAGCCGGGTCTTCGCGAAGCTCCCCACCTTCCATAGGGGCCGTGAGCTGATGCAGGCCTCGATGCATTCCCAGAAGATCGGCGCCGCGCTTCGCCATATCGATATCTGGCGTGGCAGCGAGGAAAACGAGGCCCCGATCTCGGTCAATCCCTATGGCGGCGTTCAGGAGACCAGCGCAGTGCTGCGTGACCCAAAATCGAAGCGCAGTTTCTATGACCTTCGTGCGAAAGCGGAGACCCTCATCACCGGGATCGAGGCCGCGAACTGCCCCGAGGAGATTTCAGGGAATGCCCATTTCGTCATGGCCAACCTGATCCGTGGCGGGGTCTTCGGGGCCAGCGGCAAGAAGGCGGAGGCTAACGGATGAGCGGCCTGAACACGGGAAAGGGGCGGTGCCAAGGCACCGCCCGTCTCCTGATCCGGCCGGTTCGGGCGGTGATCGAGATGGGCGCGGCGGGGGATGTCCTGACCGCCGCCTTGCGCGCGGTCCATCACTCCAATCGCCACGGCTCGGAGGAGGATTTCATCGCTGTTGCCTTCCCGACCATGAGGATGGGAAGGGAGGCCATGCTTCCGGGGCATGATCTTGAACTTATCGGTTCCGAGGTCTCCCTGAATGCCTTCTTGGGGCTGGAAGGGGTCATTACCCTCAAACGTCGCGGGATGCTCGAGGAGGCGGAGATCGGGGAGGTCTTTACGGAACTTGGCATGGTCGGTGCGGCTTATATCCGGGACCGGGCCTGCGAGAAGCACACCCCGGGCTGGATCCGGCGTAGCGAGGCCCGCGCGGCGCGTCGCGGAAAACCCCTCGGGAATCCGATAAAAGCCCGAGGGCATGACCGCAAAACTCTGGTCGTAAACCACGGGGACGCTGTCCTGCATGTCCGCGAGATGGTGGGTGAGTTTACGGATGCCCCCCTCATGGTGTCCACCTATGGTCTCTCCGGCACTTCCGCACCCGCGATCCTTCCGGTATTTCCGGAATCGGCCCGTGAGGCGGATGATGCAGCGTAAGGGTGGACCTCGCCTCCTAGTGACGGATCGGGAAGGCGCGCTTTATCTCGAGCGCGCCCGCATCCATGTCGATGGGGACCGGGTCGTCTACCATATCGCCGATGACAAGCACCGCCGAGAATACAACATCCCCCATGTGAACCTTGCGGTTCTTTTTATCGGTCAAGGCACTTCGATCACCCAAAGCGCGATGCGGCTTCTAGGCGAAGAGGGGGTTCATCTGGCAGTGACCGGGAGCGGCGGGACCCCTCTGCATATGGGCGGGCTGACCGCCTATAGCTCAACCCATCATTTCCGAGAGATGCTTCCGATTTATCTCGATCCCTCAAAATCCCTTCTCGCCGCCAAAGCGGTCATGCGGGAGCGGACCGCACGAATGCGCCGGATCGGTTGTTCCGAGGCGCAAAAATGGCTTCGGTCGCGCGATACCAGCGCCCTGAACAAGACCTGCGCCCGCTTCGAGGCCAGTCTTGACGCCTGCGGGGACATCACCCAGCTTCTCGGGTTTGAGGGGAATTTCTCCAAGGCCTGTTATGCGGGATTCTCCGGAATGTCTGGTCTTTCCAAGGAGCATTCTTTCCGACGTGAGGCCGGCGCGGGTACACCGGATCGCATTTCGTCCGACCCGGTCAGGCTAGTAAATCGTCTGATAGATCACGGGAATTACCTTTGCTACGGGATGGCAGGAGCCGCGCTGTGGGCGCTGGGTATCCCCCCGCATATGTCTGTTTTTCATGGGAAAACCCGTGCGGGTGGGCTGGTTTTTGACATTGCGGACAGCTTCAAGGACGCGATGGTCCTGCCAATTGCCTTTTCCCTGGCGAAAGAAAAGGACGAAAAGGAGGCCGAAAAGATCTTCCGGGGGCGGCTGATCAACGCCTTTGATGATCGGGAAATCCTCAAGGAGGCTATCGGGACCGTGGAGCGGATGATTGCCGCCGCATCCCCGCAGAAGGAGGCACCCGATGCGTGAGATTATCGCGGTATGCCGCTCGGAGAAACAATCCCGAGATCGGGTTGCCAAGGTTCTTGACCGCTATTTCTGGCGTATCGGGGACCGGACTTGGCGTGGCAAGGCCACCAACGCCTGTCTGGATCGGGTCGCAAAGGAACTGCGCAAACGCGCGACCCGGAACACCGCGGTTGTTTTGCACGAGATCCGCAGCAGTTCGGAGAGCCGCAAGCCGATCATCCGGATAGGTTCGCGTCACTCTTTTTCGGAGGAAGGAGTGGTGCCGATTTCTTCGCATCCGTCCGATTTTCGGCGTGGCGCCGCCTTGAAGGATGCGGCGCGCTCCGGTGCCGCTGCGGTCGGCATCGCCGCACTCTTTCATGATCTCGGAAAGGCCACCAACCTCTTTCAGGCCAAGCTGCGCCGTGCCCTGAAGGGCGGGACGCCGGAGGCGGACGCGGTTCGGCATGAGCTTTTCTCTGCAGCGGTCTGGGATGAGCTTTTCGCTCAGAGCTCCGATGAGGATCTGGGCAAAGCGCTCGCCGACCTGACCCCGGAGGGGATCGACCAGTCGTGTACGAAGGTTTGCAAAGTCCTCAAGAAGGCGCACGCCGAGCCGGAAGCGCCGATAAAATTCGGATTCATCCAGACGGAAGGGAGCCTGTCCCATCTCATTGGGATGCTGATCCTGACCCATCATCGGCTTCCGGCCGGGGAGTCCGATCACCGCACCCTTCTTTCAGAGCGCCATCTGCGCGCCGAGAGCCCCCTGAACTGCGACATTGATCTTGCAATCGCTTCCGGGACACCCTTTTGGCATGAGGGCTGGTGGCTGGAGGCGCTCAGGGCGGAGGCGGGACACCTGAAATCCAATGTGATCCCTGCCAGTGGGGATATCGCGCTGCGCGCTTCGCTCATGTTTGCGGATCATCTGGGGTCTGCGAAAAGGACCCGCGCTGAGACGCTCCCCGACCATCTTGCGAATACAACCACCGAGACCGGGACGCCCGGATCCATCGCTGCGGACAGCCTGTCGCGGCACGTCAAACGGGTCTATCGATATTCCCGCTTTTCGCATGAGATGACCCACGCGCTACGGGACCGGTTTCCGGCGCTGGACGAGCCCACGCTCCCGACCGACATCGCCTTTCCCGAACCCTCCCCAACCCCGCAGTTCGCCTGGCAGGGGCAGGCCGCAAGGGCCGCACGCACGATGTGCGAGACACGCGAAGGGGGCTTTTTCGCCGCGATCATGGCCGGGACCGGGACGGGCAAAACCCGTGGCGCGCCAACCATCCTCGCCAGCGCCGCCATGGGGGACACCATCCCGGCACGGCGATATCTGCGGATGAGCCTCGGGCTGGGCCTGAGAGTACTCGCGACCCAGTCCGCGAAGGAATATGTGGAGGATCTTGGTTTTGCGAACGGGGACATCTCGGTTCTCGTGGGAGATCCCCCCCTCGACTTCCGCGATCCCAAGGATGAGGAAACTCCACCCGGGTTGAGCGAAGGCTCAGAGAGCCTTGTCAACCTTCCGGAATGGCTTCGGGTCGAAGATCCGGAGGGGCGTGTTCCTGAAGAGGGTGACGAACGGGAGGAGCGCTGGCTTCAGGGATTATCCCTCGACACGGACCGGGGCCTTCCGGCCTTTCTCGACCAGGTCCTTGAGAAGGCCGGAAAACATGCCGGTGCCGGTCGCCGCCTCTTGCAGTCCCCGATCATGGTGGGCACGATTGATCATCTTATGGGAGTTGCCGCGCCGGTCAATTCCCGGTTCCTGCTTCAATCCCTGCGGCTGATGACCTCGGACCTGATCCTTGATGAGATCGACCAGTATGACGGAGAGGATCTGGCCGCCATCGCCCGGCTGATCTTTCAAGCCGGCGCCGCAGGACGGCGAGTGATCATCATGTCCGCGACTCTCACCCCGGATATCGCGGAGGCGTTACACCTCGCTTATCATCGTGGTTGGGCGGATCATGCGCAGGCCAGCGGAACCTCCGCCCATGTGAACCTGCTCCTTTGCGGCGACGCGCCCGGTGCCGTTTTCACCAATCTGAAAGACGAGGGGGTGTCCGACCTTTTGGAACACTGCCGCGCCTCGATCCTCGCGGGACTTCGGACCGCGCCCGCCTTGCGCCGTAGCGAAATCCTCACCGCCTGCGATGGCTGGGCCGAGATGCTCGACCAGATAGATCAAAGCGGCTCTAGACTCCACGACCTCAATGCGGTCGAAGTCGAGGGGTTTCAGGTCTCGGTCGGGATGGTGCGTATGACCCGGATTGCCCACACAACCGCCTTGGCGGTCCAGATGCGGTCCGGCGATCTTGGCGATCGGCTTCGGGTTCTGGTCTGCCTGCATGCCCAGATGCCCCGACTTCATCGCGGCTATATCGAAACCCGTTTGAAACGCGCTCTGACCCGCAAAATCAGTAAATGGAGCGACGACCCGAAGGCAGGGGTGCGTGAGCTGTGCCATGACGAAGGGGTGTTCGAGAAAGCCCGCGAGATCGGCACCCGCGAGATCGAGATCATCGTTGTCACCACCCCTGTTATCGAGACTGGGAATGACGTGGATTTCGACTGGGCGATCCTCGACCCAATCTCGACCCGCTCGATCATCCAGTCCGCCGGGCGAGTGCGGCGCCACCGTCCAGCCACTGGCGAGCAGCCGAATGTCCTGATCCTCGGGCGCAGTCCGGTCGCCATGGAGAGCGGAACCCTGTCTATGCCCGGCGTAGAGACCAGATCTGCTCCGGAGACAGGGGTGTCGAGGAACGAAATGCTGAAAGGTTTCGAGGGGCGACATTTCGCGGAGCTTGCGGGTCAGGCAAATTTTCGGGTGATCAGCGCGGAGCCGCTGCTGTCGGATGACATCCTGTTCCCACTCCGGGACGCGGAGGCGGATCTGCGAAAACAGATGCTCTCAACCGATGAGCGGTATCCCCTGGGCCGGTATATCCTGTATCAGAACGCCCGCTGGAACCTGACGATGACGCGCACAAGAAGGTTTCGGCGCTCCGAGACCCGCGAGGTCCTGTTCTGCAAGATCGGGGACAGACCTGAGGATGCCACCTGGTTCCTCGATCTCGCTCCGGGGACGCGCGAGAGCAAGCTTCGGGAGGTCGATCAGCTTTACACTGAGGCCCCTTTCTCGGCCAGCTCCTTCTCGGCCAGTTCCCTGTTTGGGGATATGACGACGCGGGGCTGGCGCGACCTCTCGGGCGGACTGTCGGATATGACCAGCAGGGATATCCGTGAGCTTCTTCGCGTCAGTATCCCAACCTATGGGGATGATTTGAAGCAGGAGATGACCTATACTGAGTTTACCGGATTCACCCGGGGAAAGCTGGAGGATCTTTTTGAACCTTTCGGAAAGTCCTAGAAAAAACAATAGCTTGGGCCCGCTGTTTGAAAAGATGGTAAATATGAAGATTGATGTCTAAGGCATTGATAACCCTTTTCTTTCATAAGAAAAGGGAGGCTACCCCGCCGGATAGGCGGCTGAGAGAATCGTGGCGCCGGAAGACACGACCCACACCATCTACCCCGCCGGATAGGCGGCTGAGAGAATCGACGAGGCCGACAAACTCGTCAGGCGTGGCCCTACCCCGCCGGATAGGCGGCTGAGAGACAAACACCAACAGGAGACAAGACGATGACCACCCTACCCCGCCGGATAGGCGGCTGAGAGATTAATGTTCATCGGCTGCGGCTTTTCAAACGGCCTACCCCGCCGGATAGGCGGCTGAGAGATTCATTGGCAGGCTGAATAGCTGGGCAAGGACCTACCCCGCCGGATAGGCGGCTGAGAGATCTACCGCCGTGGGTGTCTTGTTCTCGCTCATCTACCCCGCCGGATAGGCGGCTGAGAGAGAGATGAAAGCGCCACGCGAGCCGATGGCGCCCCTACCCCGCCGGATAGGCGGCTGAGAGACACAGCGGATCCATGTGCAAAAACGAGACCACCTACCCCGCCGGATAGGCGGCTGAGAGATCACCACTAGGCGGGCCAGTCCGGCGGGCGATCCTACCCCGTCGGATAGGCGGCTGAGAGATTGCATCTATCGCAGCAGACACCGTGATTGGCCTACCCCGCCGGATAGGCGGCTGAGAGATGTAGGCGCAGAAATCTTGATCGTCTTTGCAACCTACCCCGCCGGATAGGCGGCTGAGAGAAAGAATAGCTTGGGCGCTCACAAACCAAGTCCCCTACCCCGCCGGATAGGCGGCTGAGAGATTTTGGTCAGCCGGTAGAAGTGGAAATCTCCGCCTACCCCGCCGGATAGGCGGCTGAGAGACCCAAATCATCCCGAGAAGGATGAAGCCCCACCTACCCCGCCGGATAGGCGGCTGAGAGAATGCGCGGTCGATGAGCAACGACGCGATTACCCCTACCCCGCCGGATAGGCGGCTGAGAGAGAGATCAGCGCGAGGATCGCATCGACGGTTGTCCTACCCCGCCGGATAGGCGGCTGAGAGATGGATGTCGATTGAGGAACAGCGGCAGTACGTCTTGGCGGCGCGATACTCTTCCCACAAGAGCACGCGCGTCACGCCGCGTCGGCGCAACTCCTTCTCCACATAAATCCAGTCCGGCGCCGGCCGCCGGTCGCTTTGCGATGCCGCCGTCGGCGCCGGGAAGAGGAGCAGCTCAAGACCCTCGTCGTTCATCTCCTCGGGCAGCGGCCAGGTCAAACCGGCAAGGCGGGCTCGCCGTAGATAACCATGCACGACGCCATTGCTCACCCCGATCATGCGCGCGATGACGCGTTCGGTCAGGCCTTGGACATGCCTTAAACGTAGAACTTCTCTGATCCGGCGCATCGACAATCTCTGGGTTGGCATCAGGCTTCCTCGTTGGTTGAACGAGGCATCCCGTAGACCGGTTGAGTTGTCGGCCGAAGCATCCCGCACCTTCGAAAAGGTGCTCACGATCATCTGAAATCGTTGCTCACGATGCGGTGAAATCCGTGCTCACGATGCGGTGAAATACGCAGGCGGCTGAGAGAAGAGACCCAAACACGGTCGATACCGTATGTTTCTACCCCGCCGGATAGGCGGCTGAGAGATGGAAGAAGCTGATGGGAGTTGTTGGGGGGTCCTACCCCGCCGGATAGGCGGCTGAGAGACTGACGTTATCCACCGAAAGTCATCACCTGATCTACCCCGCCGGATAGGCGGCTGAGTGATGTTTCCCCGAATTGGTGGACACGGGTTTAGGCCATTTGTCGTTCGGCCTGTTCCGGGGTCCTATATGCGAGAGCGGAGTGGATCCGCTGTCGATTATAGTAGCCCTCGATATACGCGAAAAGCTCGCGGTTTGCGTCCTCGCGGGTCGACCATCGCCGTTGGTGAGCGAGTTCGACCTTGAGAGTGTGGAAGAAGCTCTCCATGGGGGCATTATCGTAACAACATGCCGTTCGGCTCATCGACGATTTTGCTTTCATTGCGGCGAGTTGGTTGCCGTACGCCTCGGATGCGTACTGGCTGCCGCGATCGGAATGGCAGATCAGGCCCTCGGCTGGCCGTTGCCGCTGCGCGGCCATCATCAAGGCGGCCAGCGGCAACTCGGTACGCATGTGGTCGCGCATCGACCAGCCAGAGCCTGTCCTCGGGCTTGACCCGGGGGATCTTTCGGGTCGCCAGGTCGAGCACGGCAGCGAGATACAACCACCCTTCGCCGGTCGCGATATAGGTGATATCGGCCAGCCAGATGCGGTTCGGCGCCGCCGCGACGAACTCCTGCTTCAAAAGGTTCGGTGCGATCGGCAGATAGTGACGGCTGTCGGTCGTGCACGGCCTGAACCGGCGNCTTCGCCGGTCGCGATATAGGTGATATCGGCCAGCCAGATGCGGTTCGGCGCCGCCGCGACGAACTCCTGCTTCAAAAGGTTCGGTGCGATCGGCAGATAGTGACGGCTGTCGGTCGTGCACGGCCTGAACCGGCGACCGGCAAGGGCACGGATACCGTAACGCCGCATCAGCCGCGCGACGCGGCCACGGCTTGCCATCCTGCCTTCTGCACGAAGCGCGGCATGCATTCTGGGACTGCCGTAACGGCCATGATGCTCGGCGTGAAGGCGACGAACGTTGGCGAGCAGCGCACGGTTCGCAATGGCCCGAGCGCTGTCGGGACGGTTGCGCCATGCATAGTAGCCGCTGGCCGAGACCTCGAGGACCCGGCACATCAGCCGGATCGGCCAGCGGTCGGCATGGTCGCGGATGAATCTGAAGCTCATTTCGGCACCTCCGCGAAGATGCCGATCGCTTTTTTTAGCACGTCGCGCTCCATGCGCGTGCGATCGAGCTCACGCTTCAATCGCGTGATCTGCGCTGCTTGATCCGCTGGAGACGGCATCGGCGAGATGGTCGCCGCAGGTGACCTCGATCGCCCAAGCTTCCCCGGAAATGACCCGCCGCGAACCGCCGCTCGCCAGTTCCGAAGCATCGACGGCGAGATACCCACCTCGGTCGCCACCTGCATCAACGGTCTGCCGCTGCTTTCCAGCAGAGCAACCGCCTCTTGTTTGAACTCGGGAGAAAACTCCCTTCTCGTCTTCGGCATTCAACACCTCCATGCCCTCACAGGCTTAGCGAAGGTGTCCACGAAATCGAGGGATCATCACGTGTCGCCTACTCCTCGTCGATCGCTCACCCCGGCCTTGCGGCCATGCCGTGCCCTTTTCCTGAGACGGGGTCCAGGTCACGCCATCCGGTAATCTTCCTTCTTTATGCTCATGGCCCAGATCATGCGCGCCATCTTGTTCGCGAGTGCGACAGCGGCGACCATCTTCGGCTTGCGTGCGACAAGGCCCGCGAGCCAGCGATTCGGACTGCCGCCCTTGCGGACCACCCAGCGGATCACACTCATGGCGCCGACGATGAGGAGCCGCCGGATGTCGGTCTGGCCCATCTTGCTGACGCACCCCAGCTTGGCCTTGCCGCCCGTGGACCGCTGCCGGGGTACGAGACCCAGCCAAGCCGCGAAGTTGCGCCCGCTGTCGAACGTGTCGAGATCTGGCGCGAAGGCAGCGACGGCGCCCGCGGTCACCGGCCCGATCCCCGGTATCGTGCAAAGGCGTCGGAGTTCCGTGTCCGTCCTCGAGGCTGCCTCCAGTTCATCCGCCAGCCGCTCGATCACTTCCGTAAGCCGCGCGATCTGATCGAGATATATCGCGCCCATCTCTCGCACCGCGACAGGCAGGTCGCTGGCCTCGTCGGCCAGCGCGTCCTCCAACACTTTGAGGCTCGCCGGCCCCTTCGGTGCCACGAGACCGAACTCGGCCAGATGGCCGCGGAGCGCATTGATCAGTTGCGTCCTTTGCCGCACCAAGCACTGGTGGGTGCGGAAGGCTACTGCGCGGCCCTGCGTCTCGGCGCTCTTCACCGCCACGAAGCGCATGGAGGGTCGCGACGCCGCCTCCGCGATGGCCTCGGCATCTGCGCGGTCGTTCTTCTGACGCTTGACGAAGGGCTTCACGTAGGCAGCCGGGATCAGCCGGACCTCGTGACCGTGCGCCTGCGCCACTCGACCCCAGTGATGCGACGTCGCGCACGCCTCCATCGCCACCACGCAAGCCGATTGATCGGTCAGCAGAGCGATCAATCGCGGCCGCGACAGCGCCCGATTGTATAGAACCGCCCCATCCGGCCCGACGGCGCAGACCTGGAAGCTGCCCTTCGCCAGGTCGATCGCCAACATGCTGATCTCGGTCATCAATTCACCCTCCACTTGGTCCCTATAGAACCGTCATGGCATACACGATGCCGCTGGGTGGGGGCATCCACCGCATCAGTTCACGCTTTGGAGGCGCTTTCCGCCTGTACGCTCAACCAACCTTCGCCAGCGGGCAGCTTCTCTTAAGGACGCGAATAGAGTTTGGACAGGCGAGTCAAGATCCGGACGGCACCGAACGGACATTTGCAAACGAAGCTGCCGAAGGAGATCGGTGGACGATGAGACCCCGGAACGGCCGCACAACACCAATTGCACAGACCCGCCCGCTCACACGAGGAAGCCTGGCGCGTCAGGTCGAAATCGAACGGGAGCGCTCAACGATCTGCGTGCCTGAGTTGCGGGAGGGTCGGGGTACTTTCCTTCTCTTCGTCGAGGGTGACGAACTCTACGACGTGATGATCAAGGCGATTGAGAGCGCCGAGAGAGATATCTGCATGGAATCCTACATCTTCGCGGCTGATGAAGTCGGACAGCGCTTCGCCGATGCCCTTGCGGCCAAGGCCCGCAGTGGGGTCCACGTACGGCTGCACCTCGATGCTTTCGGGGCCGGCTACAGGACTTTCCATGACCTGGAACGCAACCTCGAGGGTGCTGGCGTGCGGTTAAGATGGTTTCATTCGTTCAACTTATACCGCCCGCTCCGATATCTGCAGCGCAACCACCGCAAGCTGCTGGTGGTCGACGGTCGAGAATCTTTCCGGTCGTGTCCCGGTGCGTGGTGTAGCTGACGTCTGGCCTCGCGGATCGCGGCAGCGACGAGCAGCTCAGCCCATCATGCAGCAGGCAGGCTGATGATGGGATCATCGCAGACGGGAGCCAGCGTTTCCAGTGTCATGTAACGCGAGCGCTGGACGGCCCATTCCTCGTTCTGCTCCATAAGGATAGCGCCGACGAGCCGGGTGATTGCTTTCTCGTTCGGAAAGATGCCAACGACGTCGGTGCGCCGCTTGATCTCGCCGTTGAGCCGCTCGATCGGATTTGTGCTGTGTAATTTCGCGCGGTGCTGCGGCGGGAAAGTCATGTAGGCGAGGACATCCTCCTCCGCGTCATCCATGAGACTGGCCAGTTTCGGCAACTTGCCGCGCATCTGGTCGGCGACATGGCGCCATTGCTTGCTGGCGTTGGCATGGTCGTTCTGTGCGAAGGCAGTGGCGATAAAGGCAGCGACGACGCGCCGGCTGCTCTTGCCGGCATGGGCCAGCGCGTTTCTTTGAAAGTGAACCCGGCAGCGTTGCCAGGTCGTGGCGAGCACGCGGGCGACGGCGGCCTTAATGCCCTCGTGGGCGTCGGAGATCACCAGTTTGACGCCGGACAGTCCGCGGCGGACGAGGCCTCGAAGGAAGTCCGTCCAGAACGGCTCGGCTTCGGAAGGGCCGATGGCCATGCCGAGCACTTCGCGGCGGCCGTCGCGATTGACCCCGACGGCGATGGTGACCGCGACCGAGACGATGCGCCCGGCCTGGCGCACTTTCAGGTAGGTGGCGTCGATCCACAGATAGACCCATTCACCCTCGATCGGCCGGGTCAGGAAGGCATCGACCCGCTCGTCGATGTCCTCGCAAAGCCGCGACACCTGGCTGCGACTGACGCCGGTGCCGCCCATGGCTTGGACAAGATCGTCCATGGAGCGCGTCGATACACCATGCACGTAGGCCTCTTGAATGACGGCCCCGAGCGCCTTCTCGACGGCCCGTCGGGGCTCAAGGAAAGACGGGAAATAGGAACCGGTCCGCAGCTTCGGGATGCGCAGTTCGACGCTGCCGGCGCGGGTCTGCCAGTCGCGGTCGCGGTAGCCGTTGCGCTGGGCCAGGCGCTCGACGTTCTTCTCGCCATAACTGGCGCCGGTCGCGGTCGCAACGCCGACCTCCAGTTCCATCAGCCGTTCGGCGGCAAAGCCGATCATCTCGCGAAGAATGTCGGCGTCAGCACTCTTCTCGACCAGCTCGCGCAGGTCCATCATGGGTTTGGTCATCCAGGTCATCCATCGGTTCGGTTGTTGTCAGCAACTCGACCCTACCGCGGAACCCTCGATGACCGCTCAGCTACACCACCTCGTGGGACACGACCATCTTTCCTCGGCGGCTTCAACATCCGCCGTGTGAACTCTCGCAGGCTTTACGGTAAAATGCGACAGCGTGACACCCATGTACGCGTCGCCGGAGAACTCGCATCGCTCGCTGCCATCCTTTTCGATCGGCTTTGGCACCGGGCGGCACGGATTCCGGCCAAGGCCATTCCCGACCATCCGACGGGCATAGAGGCATCGCTCGTGCCCAGCTATTCGCGCCATTGTCGGCAACGTCTCGCCTGCCTGCACGGCGGGCTGATCGATAACGCGCGGCAGCACGTTTTTCTGACCTCGCCGTATTTCGGTCCGGGAACAGTTGTCGACACAGCCTTGCAGAATGCGGCGAAACGTGGAGTCGACGTGCGCCTGCTCGTACCCCGGCGAGGAGATCCTCTGGCCGCGGGGTGGGCAACCCGCGCCGCCTATGAGCCGCTTCTGGCCGCCGGCGTGCGGGTTTACGAGTACCTGCCTCGCCAGCTTCACGCCAAGACGTCCGTCATCGACGAGGAATGGTCCATGATCGGCTCGGCCAACCTCGATTACCTGAGTCTGTTCGTCAATCAGGAGCTGATTCTTCTGGCGCACGACCGCAAATTGGCGGAGGCGTTGCACTTTCAATACCACCGGGACGTTGGGGAAGCAGCGGAAGTGATTCTATCCGAGTGGCAGGGCCGAGGATGGCGTGAGCATGGGCTTGAGTTGGTCGGCTGGGCTGGACGCCGACTTTTTTAGGCGCCTGCGCAGACCCAAGGCGGCCGAAGAGCCTCGTCACTTAGGCTCCGCCTTGGCACTTGATCCGACCTTCGGAGCAGCCATAGGCGGAGCGAAATCCGCCGGGAGTCCGAGATGACCGTTGCAGCAATTATGGGGGGCGGCACGGAACTGTAATGCCGGGGGCGTCCTCGCGTCTATAGAAATGAATGGCGGTTCCATTCAGGTCGGGTACCCCGACGGTCCGGCCGTGATCGAGGCGCGGACGCATATGAAAGGATGATGGCAATGCACACAGATACGAAGCCTTCGAGCGTCAGTTCGGCCAATCGGAGCGAGGGATCGTGCTGCGGTCATGGAGAGCCCTCTCCAGCCGATACAGTTCAACCCTCGGCCGCGCCAGGACGGTCTCCCGCGGAGCAGCGGGCGGAGCCGCCGCGAGAGGCGGTGCAAGGCAAATCGAGGAGCTGCTGCTGCGGTAGCCGAGATCTGTAAGGGTCAGGCAGAAGACAGGTGCCGCTCGTCGCGGCGCCTGGACGGTCAATCCCAACCATCCGCGCTCCGACCGACGGCCGGAAGGCTTGTTCGGGCGCTTCAAGGAGATGAATGGTGAGCACAGCGACATTGGACGTCGGCGGCCTCTTCGAGGAGCTCGACCATCTGGGCGTCGAGAAACGGCTGAAGCAAGTGCGGGGCGTGCGAAACGCCAGTTCCAACCCGGCCTCCGGCAGCGTGACGGTCGACTTTGACGAGACGCTGACGACCGTCGGCAGGCTGAAACAGACGATAAAGGCCTGTGGCTTCCGCTGCCATGGCGAGGTGATGCCGCGCCACGTCTGCAAGCCGGGCGCAGTGAAGAGCGCCCCTGAGGTTTCCCCGGTGCCCGCGTCGCACGAGGGCCATGCCAAGCACGCCAAACCCGGCGCCACGGGGGTGCCAGCCCCATCCGCCTCCATCCAGCCGTCGACCGCGCCCGCGCCCGATGAAATGGCGCAAGAAATGGGTCACGAATCGGGCGCCGACATGCAGGCGATGGTCCGCGACATGCGCAACCGCTTCTGGATCGCGCTCGCCTTCACCGTGCCGATTTTCATTTATTCGCCCATGGGCGGGATCTTCACCCCGCCGGCGCCACCCTTCGGGCTGGAGCTCGACCTGTGGCTGTTCTTCCTCGGAACAATCGCGATCGTCTATCCTAGCTGGCCGTTCTTCGTCGCCGCCTGGCGGGCGCTTCGCAACGGTGTGCTCAACATGGCCGTGCTCGTCGTGCTCTCGGTGGGCACCGGTTATGTCTTCAGCGTCGGCTCGACCTTCTTCTTCCCCGGCGTGCAGTTCTACGAAGCGGTGGCGGTGCTGCTGGTGTTCATCCTCCTTGGCCATTGGCTGGAGATGCGGGCACGCGCCGGCGCCTCGGCGGCGATCCGGACGCTGCTCGACCTCGCCCCACCCATGGCCACCGTCCTGCGGAACGGCCGCGAGACTGAGGTGCCGACGGCCGAGGTCCAGGCCGACGACATCGTCGTCATCAGGCCGGGCAACAAGATCCCGGTCGACGGCGAAATCGTCGAAGGAGAGTCGCTTGTCGACGAATCCATGCTGACGGGCGAATCGATGCCGGTGAACAAGACGCCCGGCGATCAGGTCATCGGCGCCACGATCAACAAGAGCGGCAGCTTTAAATACCGCGCGACCAAGGTGGGCGCCGACACGGCGCTGGCGCAGATCGTCAAGTTGGTGCAGGAGGCGCAGAACTCCAAGGCTCCAGCGCAGCTGCTCGCCGACCGTGCCTCGCAATGGCTGGTGGTGATCGCGATCGTCATCGGGCTCGCGACCTTCGCCGCGTGGTTCTGGTGGATCGGCTCGCCGCTGCTGTTCGCGCTGACGCTCACCATCACGGTTTTCGTCATCGCCTGCCCGGACGCGCTCGGGCTGGCAACGCCGATGGCGGTCATGGTCGGCACCGGCCTGGGCGCGATGAACGGCATCCTGTTCAAGAATGCCGGCGCGCTCGAGGATGCGACCAAGCTCGACATTATCGTCTTCGACAAGACCGGCACGCTGACCATGGGCCAGCCGCGGGTGGTCGAAGTCGTCACCGCCGAGGCGCGGGCGGAAGCGGACGTGCTGCGGACAGCGGCGGCGGTGGAGCGCGGCTCCGACCACCCGCTGGCGCTGGCGATCATCGAGCGCGCAGAGGGAATCGACGTGCCGCAGGCGCTGGCCTTTCTCAACCGCGAGGGCATGGGAGCGCAGGCCGAGATCGAGGGCGAAACCGTTTTCCTCGGCAACCGCCGTCTCATGGACGAGGAAAAGATCGATCTTGGAACGCTCGCGAACGAGGCGGAGCGGCTGAAGGGCGAGGGCCGCACGGTCGTGCATGTGGCGCGGGGCGGCCGGGTTCTCGGCCTCATCGCCATCGCCGACGCGCCGCGTCCCAATGCCATGGCGACCGTCGCCAAGCTGCGCGAGCGCGGCGTCGAGGTGGCGATGCTGACCGGCGATAACGAAGGGACGGCCAGACGAATCGCGGACGAACTCGGCATCGCCATCGTGTTCGCCGACGTATTGCCGGGCCAGAAGGCCGACAAGGTCAAGCAATTGCAGGCGGAAGGCAAACGCGTCGGCATGGTCGGCGATGGCGTCAACGATGCGCCGGCACTCACCCAGGCTGACGTCGGCTTCGCCATCGGGGCCGGAACCGATGTAGCGATGGAGAGCGCCGACGTCGTGCTGATGAAGAGCGACCCCTACGACGTGCTCGGCGCCATCGAACTCTCGCGCGCCACGCTGCGCAAGATGCACCAGAATCTGTTCTGGGCGGTGGCCTACAACGTCGTCGCCTTTCCGATGGCGGCCGGTGTGTTTTATCCCTTCGTCGTCAGCCCCGAGGTCGCGGCGCTGGCCATGTCGGGCAGCTCCGCGCTGGTCGCGGTCAACGCGCTCCTGCTCAAGCGCACGCGGCTCGAAGGTGTGGGCCGCGTCGGGCCAGCGGAAACGCTCGCCGCGCGCCCAGCGGCGGCAACCGGATGAGCGCTGCGGTCGCAAGCGGCATGGCCGCTGCCCCAGTTGCAACGGTTCCGACCGTCGTTGCCGGCATGCCCAACCCAAGGCCATCGCAACGACAAACGCGAGAAGAAGAATGACCCTCATCGAGCCATTTCTCCAGAGAACGCGGATCGCCTATTTCTCCATGGAGATCGCGGTCCGACCCGAGATGCACACCTACGCGGGCGGGCTCGGGATCCTCGCCGGCGATACCGCCCGGTCCGCCGCCGACCTCGACCTTCCGATGGTGTTCGTCACGTTGATCAGCCGGGAGGGCTATCTCGGCCAAGAGATCGGGCCCGGCGGCGAGCAGATCGACCATCCCGACCCGTGGGAGCCCGGCGACTGGGCCGCCCCGCTCGATGCGATGGTGGCGGCGACCATCGAAGGCCGGCCGGTGTGGATCCGACCCTGGCTGCATGTCCTGACATGCCCGCTCGGCAATCGTATCCCGATCCTCCTGCTCGATACCCAACTTGAGCAGAACGACCCCTTGGATCGAACGATCACCGACCGGCTCTATGGCGGCGGCGACGTCCACCGGCTGAAGCAGGAAATCGTTCTGGGCGTTGGCGGCGAACGGCTGTTGCGGGCGCTCGGCTTCGAAGTGGAGACCTTTCACCTGAACGAAGGCCATGCGGCGCTTCTCCCGGCCGCGTTGCTGCGGCGGCATAGACGACAATCGATCCGGTCGGGCGATGGGGCCCTTAATTACGATGCAGACCCGGTGCGGGCACAATGCGTCTTCACCACCCACACGCCCATCGAGGCGGGACACGACCGCTTCGCCTATGCCGACGCCGAACGCCTGCTGGGCGATTTTCTCGAACCCGACCAACTCCGCCTCCTGGCCGGAAGCGACAGGCTCAACATGACGCACTTGGCCCTCAACCTCTCAGGCTACGTGAACGGGGTGGCCGAGCGCCACGCGCAGACGACCCGGCGCATGTTCCCCGGCTACGCCATTCGGGCCATCACCAACGGCGTCCATCTTCCGACCTGGGTTCATCCGGCCTATGCTCGGTTGTTCAACGGGGTCGCGCCGGACTGGGCGCACAATCCGGAAACGCTCGCCGATGCGGACCAGTTGCCGGACGGGTCCGTCTGGACGGCCCACCAGGAAGCGAAATCGGCCTTGCTTGCCGAAATCGAGCGGTCGAGCGGCGTGCGGATGAATCCGAATGTTCCGCTGATTGCCTTCGCTCGGCGCATAACGGCCTACAAGCGGCCCGATCTTCTTCTTTCCGATCCGGAACGGCTGAGGGCGATCCATGCGCGCTACCCGTTGCAAGTCGTGATCGCCGGCAAGGCGCATCCGAGCGACGCGCCGGGAAAGCAGCTGATCGAGCACATCCACCGCCGGATCGCCGATCTTTCGGACCAAATCCCGATGGCATTCCTGCCGAACTACGACATGGCCGCGGCACAGACCATGGTGGCGGGAGCCGATATCTGGCTGAACACGCCCATCCCGCCTTTGGAAGCTTCCGGCACCAGCGGAATGAAGGCGGCCCTCAACGGGGTTCTGAACTTCAGCGCCCTGGACGGTTGGTGGATCGAGGCCTGGCGGGAAGGTGTCACCGGCTGGGCGATCGGCGATGGCAGCCCCGGGACGGGAGAGGAGGATTCGGAAGCGCTGTATGCCAAGCTCGAGAATGTCGTGCTGCCGACTTACTACGACGATAGGCCTCAATGGATCGAAATGATGAAACAGGCCATCAGCAAGATCGGACCGCGCTTCAACAGCCAGCGCATGATGCGCCGCTATGCCGTCGAAGCCTATCTGAGGTGAAAGCTGACAATCATCGTCAGGAGTTGACTTGCACCATTGAGGCCGTTGGACGCGGCTGGCCGGTAGCGCTCGCGGGTCCCTGTAACGTTTTGTCCCCTCCTCCGTCTTTTCCTGTGAGCCCGCCAACGAGGCGATCCGAGTTGCCCTGTGGGCGGCAATTCGTGATGCGTCAGCCGGGGCAGCGAAACCAAGATGGCGATACGCGATGTTCGTTTCGCCGCCTTGAACAGCCATCTCGAACCAAAACGAGGACAAGATGACCGCAATCGGCAAAATCCGCGTCGCCGTGAATGGCTACGGCGTGATCGGCAAGCGTGTCGCCGCGGCCGTCGCCCTCCAGGACGATATGGAACTGGTCGGTATCGCCGACGTGGGCGCCGATTGGCGCATGCGCGTGGCGGCGGGAAAGGGCTTTGCGTTGCATGCCGCTACGACCGATGCTGCCGCGGCGATGAGTAAGGTCGGGCTAAAGGTTGCCGGCACGCTGGACGACCTCCTCGCGGCGTCCGACGTGGTCGTCGACTGCACGCCGAAGCGGATCGCGGCGAAGAATGTCGAGCGCTACCGCAAGAGAGGCATCAAATTCATCGTCCAGGGCGGCGAGAAGCATGAGGTCACCGGCCATTCCTTCGTCGCTGAGGCGAGCTACGCGACGGCGATCGGCCGCGACGCAACCCGCGTCGTCTCCTGCAACACCACCGCGATCGTCCGCACGCTGACCGCGCTGAAGCATGCCGGGTTGCTTCTTCGCGCGCGCGGAACGCTGCTGCGGCGCGCGACCGATCCCTGGGAGAGCCATCTCGGCGGCATCATGAACACGCTCGTGCCCGAGCCCGAGATCCCGAGCCACCAGGGACCCGACGCCCGGAGCGTCGACCCTGCACTCGACGTCGTCACGATGGCGGTGAAGGTGCCGGAGACCTTGGCGCACCTGCATTACTGGTCCGTGCAGTTGACCCGGCCGGCGGCCAAGGAGGACGTGCTCGACGCCTTCCGCTCATCGGCCCGTATCGCCCTGATCCGCATGGACGCCGGGCTGACCGCGCTTAACACGGTGAAGGAATTGATGGCCGATCTCGGCCGGCCGCACGACAATCTCTACGAGGTGGCACTCTGGGCGGACATGCTCAAGGTGGAGGGCGACGAACTGTTCTACGCCTACATGGTCGACAATCAGGCAATCGTCATTCCCGAGACGATCGACGCCATCCGGGCGCTGACGGGAATCCTCGGAAGCGCGCGGGAATCGATGGCCAAGACCGATGCGACCCTCGGCATCGGTCTTGTCACTGAAGCGCTCGGCGAGCCCGCATGAGGACGACCAGAAAGTATCCGACCCTGGCCGGCCTGGTGCAATGACGGCGCCGCGCCGACATGGACGGACGCCGTTGCCAAGCTTTTGTCGTGACGCACGAAGCACCCAGCAATAACGGAGGCGATCCATGTTCAACCTGTTTCACCGAAGCGATGAACCCGCCATCATCTGCGTCGTCCGTGAAGACGCGCGGTTGCCGCGATTTCTGCGCGGCCCGAACTGGGAGTATGAAGGCAAGGCCGGCACTCTCACGGGCGCCACCGCCGCGCTCGACATGGATGCTGAGGCGCGCATGTCCAAACAGACCGGCTTTTACCTGTTCACGCGGCTCTAGAGAACAAGGGCTTGGTCTGTGCCCTCGGACGATTCCGTCGCGGCCTCGCAGCAGTGACCAATATCCTTCTCAGCAAGGGGGAAAGCCGGGATGAGCAAGACCTGGATTTGGACGGCGATCGTGCTTCTCCTGATCGCGGGAGGCTCCTACGGTCTGTATGTCTATCTCCGGCCCCCGCCGCTTCCCGAGCAGGTCGTCTACGGAAATGGCGTCGTCGAGGGCACGGAAATCCGGGTGGCCGCCGAAGTGGCCGGCCGCGTTGTCGAAAGCAACCTCGTCGAAGGCGGGTTGATCGCCGAGGGCGCCCTGCTGGTGCGGCTCGACGACACTGATGCCAAGCTGAACAAGGCGCGCGCCGAAGCGGAGATCGAAGCCCTCGGGGCGGAGCTCAAACGCGCGGAAAGCGAACTCGAAGTGGCCCAGCACCACCTTGGCACGGCCCGGAGCGAACTGGACCGGGTGCGGAAACTCAAGGAACGCGGCACGGTCCCGGCCCAGACGCTGGAAGTCGCCCAGAATGGGTTTCACGCCGCGCAAGGCAATGTGACGGCGCTTGAGGCCGGAACAACCGCGATGGGCAAGCGCATCATCGCCGTGCGGCGCGAAATCGACCTACTCGACAACCAGATATCCAAAACCCGCATCACCGCGCCGCTGACCGCCACCGTGCTAATCAAGGCGGTCGAACCGGGCGAATTCGTTCGACCGGGACAGCCATTGGTCACGCTGCTCGATCTGACCAGAGCGGAGGTCCGCGTCTTCATTCCCGAAAGCCGGATCGGACAGGTGGAACTCGGCGCGCCCGCGCGTCTGCGCGTGGATGCTTTTCCCGACCGGCTGTTCGAGGCGCGGGTCGCGCGGGTCGATCAGACCGCGCAATTCACACCGCGTGACATCCACATGCCGGACGAAAGGGTCCGCCTGGTCTTCGGCGTGATGCTCGCGATCGACAATCCCGACGGCGTGCTGAAACCGGGGATGCCGACCGATGCCTGGATCCTGTGGCAACCCGACGCCGGATGGCCCGAGCGGCTGTTCGTGCCGACATAGGAGACGACCGGCCATGGCAACCGACGATATCGTCATCGAGGCCGAGGGGCTCGGGCGCCGGTATCGGTCACTCCGGGCGTTGAGCGACATCGACATCAAGATCGGTGCTGGCGAGATCGTCGGTCTGGTCGGGGCGGATGGCGCGGGCAAGACGACGCTCCTGCAGCTTTTCGCGGCGATCCTCGACCCGAGCGAAGGCCGGTGCCGGGTGTTGGGTCACGACACGGTGAAGCAGGCCGCTCGGATCACGTCGGCGATCGGCTATATGGCCCAGGGCTTCACGCTCTACGACCGGCTGACCGTGGCCGAGAACCTGTCCTTCGCCGCCAAGATCCGCGGTGTGCCGGGCGACGTCTATATGGCCCGGCGCCGCCGGCTGCTCGACATGGCGGGGCTGGCGCCCTTTCTCGACCGGCGGGAGGGGGCGCTGTCGGGGGGAATGCGCAAGAAGCTCGCGCTTTGCGCCAATTTGATCCACGAACCGACGCTGCTGCTTCTCGACGAACCGGGGCTCGGGGTCGACCCGCTCTCACGCCGGGAACTATGGCAGATCCTCGGCGATTTCCGCCTTCAGGGAACGACGATCGTGCTTTCGACATCCTACATGGACGAGGCCGACCGGTGCGATCGCGTGGCGTTTCTGGACCAGGGCCGTTTGATCGCGCGCGGGCGACCCGAAGAGCTACGCGCGCGGGCGAAAGGACATGTCTATTCCGTCGTCTCGGACCGGCCCGCGGAATCCGAGGCGGCACTGCACGGGATGGCCGGGGTTCTCGGCATCCAGTGGCGCGCCGACAGCGTGCGTTTCGTGATGAAGCCGGACGCCGATCTGTCCCAGGTCGGGCGTGCGCGTCTGGAGGCTCTTGGACTTGTCGCACCGGCGGAACCGCGGATGGAGGATGTGTTCACGATCCTGCGTGGTGATGAGGCCGCGCCGGACGAAACCGGGAGCGCAGTCGTCGCCCGGCCGATCACCGATGCGGCGGGAGGCGTGCCGGGAGGGATCAGTACACAGGGGCTGACCCGCCGCTTTGGCGATTTCGTCGCGGTGGGTGATGTCACCCTCGCCATCGCGCCGGGCGAGATTTTCGGCCTGCTGGGGGCAAACGGCGCCGGCAAGACGACACTGATCCGCATGCTCTGCGGGCTGTTGCCGCCCTCGGCGGGCAGCGCGACGGTGGCCGGAGTCGACGTTTTGTCGGACCCGCGTCGCCTGCGGCAGCGGATCGGCTATATGTCGCAGCGCTTTTCGCTCTATCCCGATCTGACCGTCGGCGAAAACCTGTCATTTTTCGCCAGCGCCTATGGGCTGTCGCGGCGCGAGGCGCGCGAGGCCATTGGCTGGGCGGTGGCGATGACCGGACTCGGTGGCCAGCGGGGCGAAATGGTGGCGCGCCTGTCCGGAGCGGTGCGCCAGCGCGTGGCGCTCGGCTGCGGCATCCTGCATCGTCCGGCGGCGCTATTCCTCGACGAGCCGACCTCGGGCGTCGACCCGCTGGCCCGATTCCGGTTCTGGCGATTGATCCGGATTCTCGCCGAGGAGGGAATGACGGTTCTCGTGACCACGCATAATCTGGAGGAAGCGGCCTATTGCCATCGTCTCGGCCTGATGGATAGAGGCCGCCTGATCGCCAACGGCGATCTGCCGGCGCTGCGCGCGCATTTTCCTGGACGTTCCCTGGAAACGGCGGAGGATGTTTTTCTGGCCTTCATGGAGCGTGAACGGGTCACCGCCCTTTCCGAGAGGGCCGCCTCATGAAGCTGTCACGCATCTTGGCCGTGATTGAAAAAGAGACGAAGGAAATCGTCCGCGATCCCGTGACCGTCGCGGTGGCATTGCTGATGCCGCTGGTGATGCTGTTTTTGTTCGGCTACGCGATTTCGTTCGATGTGGACGGTGTCGCGATGGGCGTGCTCGACCACGATCGCTCGGCGGAGAGCCGGGCACTTGTCGATCGCTTCGTGGCCAGCGGTTACTTCCTCCTAAACGACGGCTATCGGAGCGCGATCGAGGTCGAGACCGCGCTGCAACGCGGCGCCGTCAAGCTTGCGCTGATCATTCCGCCAGGTTTCGCGGACCATCTGGCGCGGGGGGAACCCGCTCCGGTTCAGGCGCTGGTGGACGGGACATTCTCGGCAACGGCCAATCTGGTGGCGGCCTATGCCAAGGCGATCATCGCCGGCTTCGGTGCGCAGACCGCACCGCCGATCGAGGTGGCGGCGCGGGTCTGGTACAATCCTTCGCTGCGCAGCGTGAACTATGTCGTGCCCGGCCTGTTCGGCGTCATTCTCATGGCCTTTCCACCGCTGCTGACCGCGCTCGCGATCACCCGTGAAAAGCAGAGCGGCTCGATCCAGCAGATATTCGCCTCGCCGCTTACGCCGGCAGAGTTTCTGTCCGGCAAGCTGATTCCCTACGGGCTGATCGCGTTCCTGCAGATCGTCATGGTGATCGCGGTGGGTTTCCTCTGGTTCGCGGTGCCGCTCAAGGGCGGCCTCGCCCTGCTGTTGGGGGTCGGCCTGGTCTATGTCTTCACCACCGTGGGCATCGGGTTGCTGGTCTCGACGCTCACCAACAGCCAGCTCGCCGCCATGCTGCTGGCGCTCATCATCTCGCTGATGCCGTCATTCCTGTTTTCCGGCTTCCTGTTCCCGATCTTCACCATGCCCTTCGTGCTGCAGCTCTACACGCGGCTCTTCCCGGCGCAGTATTTCGTCGATTTCTCGCGCGGTGTGGTCCTGAAAGGGGCGGGCCTGGCCGAACTGTGGCCGTCGGTCCTGCTGTTGCTGGCCTATACGCTGGTGATCTTCGCGCTGGCCGTCTGGCGGTTCCGAAAGAAGGTGGCATGATGGGCGCGCGGCTCGCGGGGCTGCTGGTCAAGGAGCTGCTGCAGTTCCTGCGCGATCCGCTGATGCTGGTCCTGATTCTCTGGCTCTACACCGCCGAGGTCGTGATCTGCGCCTACGCGCTGTCCTTCGAGGTCGAGAACATGCCGTTGGCAATCGTCGATCTGGACCGCAGTCCGCAAAGTCGCACGCTGGTGCAGGGGTTTCTTGCAACGGATGTTTTTGCCGATGCCGGCCGGCCAGCCAGCGCCACGGAGGCCGGCGTCTGGCTGCAGGCCGGACGCGCGCGGGTTGCGCTGATCGTGCCGCCGGGGTTCCAGCGCGATCTTCTGGGCGATCGCCGACCGAACCTGCAATTGCTGCTGGACGGATCGAATTCCAACATGGCGGCCCAGGCACGGGGCTACGCCCTGGAGATCGTCGGGCGCGTCGCGGCCATTGGCAACGGCGGCGGCGGGACGGCGGCGGGGCCGGTGCCGATGGTGCGGGTCTGGTACAATCGCGACCAGACCTTCACCGCCTTTGTCGTGCTGTCGATGGTCGCGCTCGCGGCGCTGATGGTGGGCGTCATCCATCCGGCCGCGTCGATCGTGCGCGAGAAGGAGGCGGGAACGATCGAGCAGCTGCGCGTCACGCCGATACGGACGCCGGAACTGTTCGTCGCCAAGACCCTGCCGACCCTGGTGATGGGCCTTCTTTCGGTGTTCCCGAGCCTGTTGATCGTCTGGTGGTTCGGCATTCCGCTGCGCGGCAGCCTGCTCCTGTTCCTCGGCCTCACCGCGATCTTTCTGCTCAGCGCCATCGGCATCGGCGTCCTGATCGCCAGCGTCAGCCGGACCCTTCAGCAGGCGCTGCTGCTGGCGTTCTTCGGGCTGTTTCCGCTGATGTTCCTCTCCGGCACGCTGGCGCCGATCGAGAGCATGCCGGAAGTGCTGCAGATCGCCTCCCTGGCAAGTCCGTTGCGCCACTACATGGACGTGACGCTGGGGATTTTCCTGAAAGGCGTGGGAATCCGCGAATTGTGGCCGAGCGCGCTGGCGCTGCTCGCGATCGGTATTCCGCTGTTCGGGATGGCCATTCATATCTTCAGGCAAAAGGATGCCTGATAAGGCGGAGCCCTCGTGGCATCTTCGCTCTCCAATTATCGTTCCCGGCTCTAACCGATCCGCACCGCGCCGTTGTCGAGGAATTCATAAGGCGGCACATCAAGATTGCGCGGCGCGGGGCTGCGGCGCACCCGGCCGGCCGTATCGTAGACGGAGCCGTGGCAGGGACAGAACCAGCCGCCCCAGTCACCGCGCGGCGCGGCCGGGTCCTGGCCGAGCGGAATACAACCCAGATGGGTGCAGACGCCGACGACGACCAGCCATTCCTCCCGAACCACCCGCGAGGCGTCGGTCGCCGGGTCGATCAGGCCCGGATCGTTGTCATCCGCCCTGGCCCGCGCGATCTCGTCGCGTGTCCGGCGGGCGATGAACACCGGCCTGCTCCGCCACATCGCCGTAATCCGCTGGCCGACTTCGACGGATGAGAGGTCGATGTCGACCGAGGACAGAGCCAGCACGTCCGCCGCCGGGTTCATGCTGTCGATGAAGGGCCACAGCGCCACCGCCGTGCCGACCGCCGCCATCGCCCCGGTCGCGATGTAAAGGAAATCGCGGCGGTTCGCTCCGGCCCCTTCGGCCGGAGATCCGGAGCCGCTCATGTCTTCTGACATCGCAATGCCTCCTTTTTGCGCGCACGGCGGACCGTCGCCGTCACGTCACTCCTTGGTGTCTTCGCCGCCTTCATCATGCGGATTTTCATCCGGCATGTGTTCCATCAACTCCTTGATCCGGGACGGAACGTCAGCCTCGGAGAACGTCTTTTGCTCGTCCGTGTCATGGACGAAGGCGATGAGATCGGCCAACTCCTGCCCTTTGAGTTCGATGGGATCGCCGAGTTCCTCACGCTGGAGAGCTACCATCGCCTCCGCCCCCCGCCACATTTTTGCGGCGAAGTCGAACGGATTCATCGGACTCGGCATCGTCGCGGCGTCGAGCGGTGGCGCGTCCTCCCCACCCACGCCGTTGATCGAATGGCAGACGACGCAGCCCTTGCTGGCGAACAGCTGCTTGCCGCGGGCAGCGTCCATCTTCGGGACCACGACGCCGGGGCTCATCATATTCTGGTTCATCATTCCCGATCCCTGGCCGTCACTGGCGGCATAGGCCTGGCGAGCGATGGGCGTAGTGAGCGCGAGCGCACCGGCCAACAGTGTTATCGTCAAGTTTTTCATGAACTTCTCCTTCGGTTTGCTTCTTTCGGTTGGCGAGGCTTCGGTGATCACGACAGGATACCTTCAAACGCTTTGCCATGATCAGAATTGGCCGGACCGGATCGGAGCATTTGCCAATGGCTCATCGTGTGACCTCTCCCGTCCGGCGGCCCAGCAGGCGCGGCACGAAGCCGGGTACGCGCCGTGCGTATTCCGCGTAAACCGGCCCAAACTGAGCCAACGTTTCCCGCTCCTCCTCTCGGGCCAGATGGATGTACATCCAGACGAGAACGGGAAACATCGCGAGCGTCAGCAAGGTCAGCCACTGGAAGAGGAAGCCGAGCATGATCAGGATAAAGCCGACATATTGCGGATGCCGGACGCGGGCATATGGACCCGTGGTCGCGAGTCCGTGTTGCTGCTGCGCCCTGTAAAGGACGCGCCATGCTGAGGAGATAACAACGAAGCCGCCGCCGATCAGGACGAAGCTCAGAAGGTGGAAAGGCCCGAAATGTGGGTTTGCCCGCCAGCCGAACAGCATTTCAGGAAGATGGCCGGCATCATGGGTGAGCCAATCGATGCCGGGGTAATTGGTCTGCAGCCAGCCGGAGAGGAAATAGATCGTCAGCGGAAAGCCGTACATCTCGGTGAACAGGGCGACCAGGAACGCGCTGAAAGCGCCGAACGATCGCCAGTCCCGCCCGGTTTTCGGCTTGAAGAAGCTGAAGGCGAACAGGATGAAGATCGCCGAGTTGACGACGACCAGGAACCAGAGGCCGTAAGAGGCTGTCTCCACCATCAAGCCCTTCCCTCATCCGACGATCCGCCGTGCCCCTGGCTCCCGTCATGGCCAGGGTGCATCCACCAATGCATCATCACACAGATCGCCACCAAACCCCCGAGTAGCCAGTAGTCTCCAGGAATGTGGAAGCGACGCTCATAGAGCAGCATGAAGCCGGCAGCTCCGAGAAAGACGAGCAGAGCAATGCCGGCCAGCGATCTCCAAAAACCGGTAGGTTCTGAATCGCGATGCTGCATGCGACAACTCCTTCGGCCTGCGCGAAGAATCGCGAAGCGCCTAAAACCACAAGGCACACTTTCCAACGCCATCATGGTGGCGTCGCTACCAAGGAAGAGGCCAGGAAGCACGATGCATTCGGGCCGCCTGCTCTTTTGCCAATCGCCGCGGAAGATGCTCGACTGCGGGGCGTGCGATTATCCTTTAGACCCTGCACCAAAGGGTGTTTCCGGCCGATCGGGTATACAGACGCACGACACCGCCCGGCGTTACAGCTGTCGCGTCTCTCACAAGGGGCTCGTTTATCGTCCAGATCCAATGGACCATTCGGACGACAGGCCGCCGCCCCATGCGGCCCCGTTGCCGAGCGGGAGCGGCCTGGATGGAATCGATCCGTATCTTGGGGCAACGATCGATCTGCTCTCCGGGTCAGCCCGGCCGCGGCATCATGCGAACAGCAATGGGCATTCGCGAGCGCATTTATCGCGCAGGATGATGTAGATCAGATGCAGCGTCCCGAAGCCCGCCAGAAGGCAGAAGAACGAGATATAGGCATAGCGCAGCAACCAGATGTCCACGACCACGACCGCGATGATGGTGAGCCCGAAATAGCGCATGTGTAGGTAGCGTGACATGAGCGGCGGCGCGATGATCAGGAACAGGTAAATCACATAGGTAACCCAGCGCGGCATCATGTAGTCGAGCAGCATGGTCCCCTCGTAGGCCAGCGAATCGCGGTTGACGGTGACGCTGATCCAGTCGGGGTAGATGGCATGCGGAATGTAGAGCGCCAACCCGAAGGCGACGCCGATCACGGTGAACGCAAGGAACAGACGCTTGCGCGAGCTCTCCGGCGGTTCCAATACGTAGACCGAAAACGGGATCCAGATCGGCCACATGAACCAGGTAAAGAAGATAAACCCCATCGCGCCCCAAAGCACGGTGAAGGAATCGCCGGTGTTCACCCCCCACCAGACATTACCCTCCATGAACTGCTGGATACCGGCGAAAAGCGGCATCAGCGCCACCGGCAAGTAGCGGGTGTTGATCTGAGCGGCCTTCCAACTGGCGAAGACGCCGCCGCCGACCAGAAACACGCTTGCGGCAAAGCTGACCGGGGCTGACAGGCACATGGGCGCGTCCCTCCACAACCGACATCATCGAAAAGGCCGAAACCGACCTGCCGAAGACCTGATACGTTTTTCCCGCGCCTTTTTGATTGATTCAGCGCAACCCGCCGCAGCGACGGTGCGTCAAGCCTCGCGCCTGCGTCCCAAGAAACCGAGGCCGATCAGCACGACCGCGCCGAGTGCGAAGACCAGAGCATCCAGGTCGGCAGGTTCCACGTCAGATTTTCACGCGGCGCAGCCGTAGCGAGTTGAGCACGACGGACAGGGACGAGGCGCTCATCGCAAACGCAGCGAAGATCGGTCCGATCAGAATGCCGAGGAACGGGTAGAGGATACCCGCCGCGATCGGCACGCCCGCGGAGTTGTAGATCAGCGCAAAGAACAGGTTCTGCTTGATGTTGTTCATCGTCGCGCGACTGAGCTTGCGCGCCCGCACGATGCCGTCGAGATTGCCTTTCACCAGGGTGAAGCCGGCACTTTCGATGGCGACGTCGGCGCCGGTGCCCATGGCGATGCCGACATCGGCCTGAGCCAGAGCCGGCGCGTCGTTGACGCCGTCGCCGGCCATCGCCACCTTGCGCCCCTCGGCCTGCAGTTCCTTGATGATGCGGGCCTTGTCCTCGGGCAGCACGTCGGCGCGGATCTCATCGATGCCCAGGCGCCCGGCCACTGCCTTTGCCGTGCGCTCATTGTCGCCGGTCGCCATGATGATGCGGAAGCCTTGCTTGTGCAAAGCCTTCAGAGCGGCCGGCGTCGTCTCCTTGACGGGGTCGGCGACGCTGACCAGGCCGGCGATCTTGCCTTCGAGCACCACGAACATCACCGTCTCGCCCTGGTCGCGGCGCGCGTCGGCGGTTTCGGACAGGCGCCCGCCGTCGAGCCCGAGATCGACCATCAGCTTGGCGTTGCCGAGCGCCACCGCCTTGCCGTCGACGACGCCTTTCACGCCCTTGCCGGTGACCGCCTCGAAATCGTCGGCGCTCACCATCTCGACGCCGCGCTCTTGCGCCCCGGCGACGATCGCCTCGGCCAGCGGATGCTCCGACCCCCTTTCGAGGCTCGCCGCCAGCCTCAGCACGTCGGCTTCGTCATGGCCGGCTTCCGGCAGCACCGCCACCAGCTTCGGCTTGCCCTCGGTCAATGTGCCGGTCTTATCGACGATCAGCGTGTCGACCTTGGCGAAGCGCTCCAGGGCCTCGGCGTTCTTGATCAGGACGCCAGCCTGGGCGCCGCGCCCGGTGGCCGTCATGATCGACATCGGCGTCGCGAGACCCAGCGCACAGGGGCAAGCGATGATCAGCACGGCGACCGCCGACACCAGACCGTATGCGAGCGCGGGCTCCGGCCCCCAGACCGCCCAGGAGATGAAAGACAGGATGGCGATGCCGATCACCACCGGCACGAACTTGCCGGCCACCATGTCGGCGAATTTCTGGATCGGCGCGCGCGAGCGCTGGGCGTTGGCGACCATTTCGACGATCTGTGAGAGCATGGTGTCGGCACCAACGCGCTTGGCCTCCATCACCAAGCTGCCAGTGCCGTTAATGGTGGCCCCGGTCACCGGGTCGCCGGGCGTCTTCTCGACCGGCACCGGCTCGCCCGAGATCATCGATTCGTCGATCGAGGAACGACCCTCGACCACCTCGCCATCCACCGGAACCTTGTCGCCGGGGCGCACTCTCAGCCGGTCGCCGACCACGACATCTTCGAGTGGAATCTCCTCCTCGGTCCCGTCGGGCCGGATCAACCGCGCCGTCTTGGCCGCCATGTCGAGCAGCGCCCGGATCGCCGACCCCGTCTGTTCGCGTGCTCGCAGTTCCATTACCTGGCCCAAGAGGACCAGCGTGACGATGACTGCGGCAGCCTCGAAATAAACGCCGACCGAGCCGGTCTCGAGATCGCGGAACCCGTCGGGGAAGATCTGCGGGAACAAAACAGCCACGATGCTGAACAGATAGGCGGCGCCGACGCCCATCGAAATCAGCGAGAACATGTTGAGGTTCATCGTTTTGAAGGACTTGTAGCCGCGCACGAAGAATGGCCAACCCGACCAGAGGATCACCGGTGTGCCGAGAACGACCTCGATCCATAGCGACATCCGCTCACCAAACAGCTCCCTGAAGAATGTGATGCCCAGATAAGGCGTCAT
Source organism: Aurantimonas sp. A3-2-R12 (assembly GCF_036016755.1). Taxonomy (NCBI): domain Bacteria; kingdom Pseudomonadati; phylum Pseudomonadota; class Alphaproteobacteria; order Hyphomicrobiales; family Aurantimonadaceae; genus Aurantimonas; species Aurantimonas sp. A3-2-R12. Next base: position 32,800 of record NZ_JAYXIH010000042.1, read on the forward strand.
CGTCAGGATCAGCAGCGGCACGGTCAGCGCGGCGCCGACCCAGAACCGGCGGGTGAAGTCGACGAGCTCCGGATTCGGTCCTTCCTCACCAACTGGCACGCCTTTGGGCTCCAGCGCCATGCCGCAGATCGGGCAGTCGCCGGGACCGACCTGTTCGATCTCGGGATGCATTGGGCAGGTGTAGATCGTGCCTTCCGGCATTTCCTTTCGCTCGGGCTTGCCGGACAGGAAACTTTCCGGATCGGCCGCGAATTTGTCGTGACATTTCTGCGAGCAGAAATAATAGGTTTCGCCGCTATACTCTCGGGATGGCTTGCCCTGGTCCAGAGCCACCGTCATTCCGCAAACCGGGTCTTTGACCGTCCGGTCATCCGGCGAAACACTGGCATGGCCATGCTGATGGTGACTGTGATCTTGAGGCTCGTGCTTGTTCATCGGGCTATCCTGGCGTCCTGGTCATGACGTTCTTTCTCCGCCGGCTGGCGCGTATACGGCCGTCTCAATCAGCCAGCAGGCTCCGGCGCTCCTCGAATTCTTGCCGGTCGATCTCACCGCGGGCGAAGCGCTCGCGAAGGATATCGAGCCCGCGCTTGGTCGACGAAGGCGATCCGCCTCCCTGTGATGCTCCGCTGCCCGCCCAACGGACCGCGAGGACGATCAACACAACCAGGCCGCCCCAGAACAGGATCATCATCAGCGAACCGGAAATCATGTGTCCCCATCCCCAATCCCAACCGGGATCCCAGTAGAGCGACCGATCCGTCGAAGCTTGTGCCAAGGTCGGCAAGGAGGCCATTGCGCCCGCCATTACCGGCAGAGCGATTTTCAGTCGTTCCATCATCGAAATCTCCATCGCCCGCTTGCGGCGATGCCTATCCCAATCCCCGGTCCGGGGTATTGTGTCTCTACAGACGGATCAGGATTTGCGGCGTTACAGCTTTCGTGACGCATCCGGCGCGAGGGGCGGACGATCTCGGCCAGGCGAGGCTGTGTTCGTTGGCGATGCCGACAACCAGACCCTTCCGGCCCTTCAGATCGATGACTTCCATTTCGGAGCCTGCTCCTACCAGTACGATCAGCGGTCGAAACCCGTCGCGACGTGGCCTACCCCGTGGCGACACCAGACGCAGTCGCAGCCCACATGGTCGCAACTGGGATCGCCGAGCGGCACGCGGTAGCGCCAGCGTGCGATCGGAAAGACCAGACGGGTCAGAACCGAGGGGCGGTAAAGCCGCCGCAGCTTCGCGGTCGTATCCGAGCGGCTCAAGCCCCGCAGAGCCCAGCGCCGGCTGCGTTCGCCCACGATATTGTAGATGTAGCGATTGCTGACGCCTGTCTGAAGCAGCGGCAGCAGCTCCCGCTGCCACAGCCGCGTATAATCGACCGCCTCGATCAGGCTGCGGGCGGCCAGAATTCCGGAGCGCAGGGCATAGCGCATGCCGAAACCGGCCAGCGCGTCCTGAAACCCCGCCTGCTCACCGATCACCGGATGCCCGCCCTGGAGGGCCGTGCGCGGCAGGCGGAAATTCGCGTAGCCGCCGAAGGGTCGCGGATTGCGCATTGCGAGCCCGGTCTTGTCGACGAAGAACGCGACGGTACGCTCTACATGTTCCGCCTGGCGCTTGAAGCCAGTGAACATGCAATTCGCCACCGTGCCGCGGCCTTCCTGGATAAGGAGATAGGCGTAGCCGAGCGGCGCCAGTCGGTCGTTGAAGGCGATCCAGTTACCGTCTGGATGGTCGGTCTCGAAGACGTAGCCGGTGGCGATGGCATCGGCTGTTCTCGGCCCGATCGCGAAAACGGTCGATCCTGTGGGGTCCTCGACCCGGTCGCCGAACCGCACCTCGACGCCGGCCTCGATGGCCTGCTCCAGAAGGCCCGAATCCAGGGTTCCGTCGTCGCCACCGCGCCGCACAAGATAATGGAACGGCCGGTCGCCGTGGACACGATACGCCCTCCCCCAGGCGTCGAAGGCGGTGCCGTCACGGATCGGATGACTGTCGAAATTTGTCTCGATGCCCGCCCTGCTCAGTTCGTCGAGGACGTCCCGGTCGTCGCTCCAGTTCTCCAACCCTTGAAAGTCTCCATGGAATCGGCTGCCGACGCTCTTGTGCCATTCGCGCACGATGACCGGTCGGCCGGCGCGCGCCAGAACGATGGCGCAGGCAAGTCCAGCCAAGCCCGCGCCGACGATGGTTACGGACTCGTCCGCCGACGTCACCCTGTCCGTCGTCAGAACATTTGGCGCAAAACTGGTCGTCGAATTAAGGAGAGACGGCCTCGTCTGGGGATTGATGTTTAGGCGGCGATCCTGCGGTGCTGCAAGCGCCGA
>NZ_JAYXIH010000043.1:0-34546 GCF_036016755.1 Aurantimonas sp. A3-2-R12
CCTCGCCGGCCCGCGCCGCCTCGACGCCCGCATTCAAGGCCAGCAAATTGGTCTGGAAGGCGATCTCGTCGATCACCGAGATGATCTGGTTGATCTGCTCGGAGGATTTCTCGATCTGGCTCATCGCCGCAACCGCTTGGCCAACGATCTCGCCGCCCTTTTCGGCCTTGCCACGGGCGGAACTCGCCGCCGTCTGCGCCTTGCCGGCGCCCTCGGCGGTCTGGTTCACCGCCGTCGTCACCTCGCCCAGCGCCGCAACCGTCTCTTCCAGGCTGGCCGCCTGCTGCTCGGTGCGCTGCGACAGGTCGTTCGAGGCCGTGTTGATCTCGGCGAGACCCGTGCGGATCGAGCCGATCGAGGTGACGACACCGCCGATCGCATCCTCCAGCTTGCCGACACTAGCGTTGAATTGATCACGTACTTCGCTGAAGTCGTGGCCAATGCTGTCGTCCAGTCTGACCGTCAGGTCGCCGTCGGCCAGCCTTTCGAAAGCCGGCCCGAGGTTCTGGATGAGAAGGTTACGCGCATTCGTCGCGGCATTTTCTGAGGTCGTCGCGAGTTCCAATTTGGAGCGACGTTCCGTCTCCAGCGCATCGGCCTGGAGCTGACGCTTCTCGACCTCCGCTGACTTGAAGATTTCAAGCGCCCGCGCCAGATCGCCGATTTCATCAGGACGATCGGCTCCCGTCACGACCACATCGAGATCGCCCGAGGACAGCTCGTTCATAGCCGTCGACATGGCGGCCAACGGGCGCACGACCCGCCGAATGATAAAGAAAATACCGCCGGCCAGAATCAGAAGCGCGAGAAGCCCGCTAACGATCTGACCCGTCGTGCCAAGCGTGCTTTCCGACGCCGCTTCACTCTCCAGCTCGATGCCTCTGGCATTCGCGGTTTCGACGAGTTCATCGATGATCGCCCGATGCGCATGATACGCCGCCGACACAGCCTGGAACGCCTTGTCCCGAGCCGACACGTCCCGAGCCGCCAGCGCAGGAAGAAATTCGCTATCGACGGTATTCCAGAATTCCTGTGCGTAGCGGTGCGTATCGACCGTGATCAGCTTCTTGATATCGGCGCGAAGGTCGGAGGCCAGCCAATACTCATGCCGCTCGTCGTAGACCTTCTTCAGGTCGGACAAGCGCTGTTCGACGCCGGCAGGTTGGGTATAACCGGCATTCGCGGAGACGACCTCCAGATAGGGCTCGATGATATATTCCGGCGGTGGCAGGATATCGGCAAGGAGATCCTTGCTTTGCACGATATGTCCGTAGAGAGGACCATTTACCTTCAAACGCTCGAGAACGCCGAAGCTGATCAGCGATGAAATGATGAACGCACCGCCGACCACGGCCGCGAAGACGTATAGCGTGCTTCCGATTTTCAAGCGCATGGGAAAATTTCCTTACGAGGGATAGAGATTCGGCTGTGAGTTCCAAATTTATGCGCCGTATTCTGCGCGATCTCGATCGCGCCAGCGTAGCCCGCGCGAATCCTCTGGTTGACGGCGAAGATGGCGACGAGGTTCAGCATGCCAGAAATACAGATCGCGTCGATTATTCCTATTCGCGAGGAAAACTTCATATCCGAAAGTTTCATTATTTTCAGTCTCCCTTAGAATACCATATTTCTCGGATTTACTTTCTGAAGCGCAGTTAATCGACGCCCGATCTCGCAAGAACAGATTATGAGGGATTACGCATAGGTGCCTAACAATTCCTTACCTGGAGAGGTGAAGCCCCCAGCGTTCCGGCAATTTCCCCGCGGTAGTTTGACGCAGGACCACCTCAGCAAATTTTTTTGAACTCCTCGGAATCGCTTCCCGGATTACTGAGGGGAATTTGAATCATGATCCGGATCGCCCGTCGGGGGGGGATAACTGGTTGAAAGCATATTGCAATTACGCAGCGGGGCTCGTGTCCATCCGCCTGATGCTGGTCACTGCCGCCCCCTTCGCCTCCAGCCGCGCGATCGCGGCGGCCAGCGGCTCGATCGCGGTCAGCATGTGATGGGCGTTGGCGTGGAGGAGCCGTGTGCCGTCCAGCATGATGCCGACATGGCCCTTCCAGAAGACGAGGTCGCCGCGTTCCCGAGCGGAATGGGAAAAAGTGGAAACCGGTTTTCCGCTCGCATCCTGCGCCGACTGACCTAACTCGCAGCCGGCGATGTGGGTGCCCAGCGCGCGCTCCTGCATGTCGGTGTCGCGCGGCGCGGCGATGCCGGCCATCTGGCACGATATCTGGACAAGACCGGAGCAATCGATGCCCGACGCGCTCTTGCCGCCCCACAGATAGGGCACGCCGACAAACCGCTCGGCAACCGCCACGAAATCCTGCTCCATGGTTCCGAGCGGCTTCAGATGCTGTTCCACCACGGCGCCATGGGGCTGGGTCATCGCGTAGCGCGCGTTGTGATCCTCGGCCGCGCCGGTGACGGTGACCAACGCGCCCATCGGAAGATCGTGCAGCGGCGGCAGCTTGATGTCGGGACCGGGAAACAGCAGCGTCCGGGGCACGCAAACTCGGTGGGTCGGTGCGGCGCCGAGGTGGCCGATCGCCACGCTCGGAACGTAACCGACATAGCCGTCCGTGCCGAGCTGCACCCAGGACCAACCCTCGGCGTCAATCTCGAAGACCGTCACCGGTTCGCCGAACAGCGCCTCGGTGTCGAGCGGCGCGTCGGGCGAGGGACGACGGCGCACCGGCGCCAGCGGAGTGAGGATGCGGCATTCCTCGCCGCGGACGAAGCGCGTGGCTTCCACCCGCCCCTGCAATCGGACATCGGCGAGATCATCGCGGAACGCGTTGAGACGGGAATCGAGAGGCGATGTCATGGCGTCAGTTTCCTCACCGTGCCGGAAAGCGCGTCTTGAGAACCGCGAACAGCGCCCGGATCGCCTGCGCCTCACCGCCGACCGGCCCGATCGGGCTTGGCTTCGGCCGCCAGCCATAGACGTCGAAATGCGACCAGCTATTGGCCTTTTCGACGAAGCCTTGCAGGAACAGCGCCGCGGTCACCGATCCGGCGAAGGCGTCGCTGGTGATATTGTTGGTGTCGGCGATCTTGGAGGCAAGGTTCGCCGCATAGGGTTGCCAGAGCGGCATTCGCCAGACCGGGTCGGCGACATCGAGGCCGGCTTGCGCGATCTCGCCGGCGAGCGCGCTATCGTCCGTATAGAACGGCGCGATGTCGGGTCCGAGCGCCACCCGCGCCGCGCCGGTCAGCGTCGCCATGTCGATCAGGAGATCCGGCGCTTCCTCGTCGGCCAGCGCCAGCGCGTCGGCCAGCACCAACCGCCCCTCGGCGTCGGTGTTGCCGATCTCGACCGTCTTGCCCTTGCGGCTGGTCAGGACATCGCCCGGCCGGAAGGCATCGCCCGAAATCGCGTTCTCGACAGCCGGGATCAGCACGCGCAGGCGCACCGGTAGCTTGGCCGCCATCACCATGCGGGCGAGGCCGAGCACGTTGGCGGCGCCGCCCATGTCCTTCTTCATCAGCAACATGCCGGACGCGGGCTTGATGTCGAGGCCCCCGGTATCGAAGCAGACCCCCTTGCCGACCAACGTCAGCTTCGGATCCTCCGGCCGGCCCCAGCAGAGATCGAGCAGCCGCGGTGCCGACGCGCTCGCCCGGCCGACGGCGTGGATCATCGGAAAGTTCCGCTCGAGAAGCGCGTCGCCCTCGATCGTCTCGACGCGCGCGCCGAACCCATCGCCGAGCGAGCGCACGGCACCCTCCAGTTCGGCCGGTCCCATATCGCTGGTCGGCGTGTTGATCAGATCGCGCGCGAGAAAGACGCCCGCGGCGATGCTTTCGATGTCCGCCCTGTCGGACCCTTCGGCGGCAAGAAAGCGGATGTCACCGTCACCGCCTTCGGCCGTTTTCGACGACCGGTAGCGGTCGAAGCGATAGCCGCCGAGAATGAGCGCCAGCGCAGCGAGCGGCCCGTCGATGGCGGTGTCGTCGGCGAAATACCAATCCCCTGCCGGCAGCTTGCCGGCGAGCGGACCCGCCAACAGCGCGCGGCGTTGCGTCGCACCCTCTCCGGCGCCGCCCTTGCCGAGACCGAGAACCGCGCCGGCGACGTTGCCTTTCGTGTCCGGCACGATCAGCACGGCTCCCGCCTCGGCCGAGAACCGCGCGGTTTTCGCCCAATGCGCGGTCGCGGCCGGCAGGGCCTTGAGGCCGGCCTTATCCGCGGTCCAGACGGGCAAGGCGGCGGCGGTCTTGGCGCTGACGAGGGTAACGGTCATGGAGCCGGGTTCCTTGTTTCGGCGGCGACGGATTAACCGGCCGTTAGGGTTAACAAATTATTCTCTCCGCCACGGGCCGTAGCATCAATGCCGGCCAAACAGTCATCCGCGGGCGAAACGGGAGCAGTTCATGGTCGGGCGCGAAACTAGACCGATTCGTCGATCGAGACAGGGGCTTCTCGTCGGTGCCGCCCTGGTTCTCGCACTCACCCAGGGGTGCGCGTCGGTTTCCAACGAGATTACGGGCTCCGTCAGCAAGCCGGCGTCAGGCCGCACGGTGGCGCAGATGTCGTCCGGCGAACTGCAGAACGCGGTGGCCTCCTACGGCCAGGCGTATGAAAAGAATTCCAAGGACAAGGCGACGGGCCTCTCCTATGCCGCCACCCTGCAGATGGCCGGTCGCAACGACCAGTCCCTGGCAGTGATGCAGCAGGTGGCTATCGCCCACCCCAAGGATCGCAACGTGCTGGCCGCCTATGGCAAGGCGCTGGCGGCTGCGGGCGATCTGCCGAAGGCGCTGGAGACCGTGCGCCGTGCCCAGACGCCGGACTATCCGGACTGGCGGCTTTATTCGGCCGAGGGCGCCATCCTCGACCAGCTGGGCCAATCGGACGAGGCCAGGGTGCTGTATCGCAAGGCGCTGGACATGGCGCCGGACGAGCCGACGATCCTGTCCAACCTGGGCATGTCCTACCTCTTGGCGAACGATCTGCCGGCGGCCGAAAAATACCTTCGCGCGGCGGCCGCACGGCCCGGCAGCGACAGCCGCGTGCGCCAGAACCTGGCGTTGGTCGTCGGCCTGCAGGGCCGCTTCGCGGAAGCCGAGACGATCGCCGCGGCGGAGCTTTCGCCCAAGGAGGCGCAGGCCAACGTCACCTATCTCAAGGAGATGCTGGCCCAGCAGAACACCTGGTCGATGCTGAAGGACAAGGATGGCGGCGAGAGCTGACGCCGCTTCGCCACCGTACAGGAACAAGAAAGGGCGGAGCGCGGGCTTCGCCCTTTTTCGCGTCATGGACCGCCAGTTGCCGGAAAGCGCGACGCGACGATGGCGGCGCCTTGCCGCGTCTGGCCTATTGCGTCTCCATCACCTGGATGATCGCCGGGCCGATAATGACGGCGAACAGCACGGGCAGGAAGAAGATGATCATCGGCACCGTCAGCTTGGGCGGCAGCGCGGCGGCCTTCTTCTCCGCCAGGTTCATGCGCATGTCACGATTTTCCTGCGACAGCGTACGCAGCGCGGTGCCCAGCGGCGTGCCGTAGCGCTCGGCCTGGACGAGCGCGGTGCAGACGGAGCGCACGCCCTCGAGGCCGGTCCGGGCGGCGAGGTTGTCGTAGGCGACCTTGCGATCCGGCAGATAGGACAACTCGGCGCAAACCAGAACGAGCTCTTCTGCCAGCGCGATCGACTGGATGCCGATTTCCTCGGCGACCCGGCGGAAAGCGGCCTCGATGGAATTGCCCGATTCCACGCAGATCAACAGAAGATCGAGCGCGTCCGGCCAAGCGCGAGTAATCGAAAGACGGCGCTTGGTCGCCTGGTTGCTGACGAACAGGATCGGCGCGTAAAATCCCAAATAGGCGACGCCGATACAGCCCAGGACGCGAAACATCGTCGGCTGCGTCGCAAAAAGCCCGAGACCGAAAACGTAGAACACGGCAAGGGCCAGCATGAGCAGGGGCATGATCGCGCGGGCGAAGAGGAAGAGGGTCAGCGGTCGCTGGCCCCGATAGCCGGCGACCCGCAGATTGGCGACCGTCTTGTCGTCGACCAGCGCCTTGCGCAGGTTCAGGCTGCTGACGACCAGCGCGACGATGCCGGTGCTGTCCTGGTGGCGCAAGCCGCCGCTGCGGCCCTGTTCCTTTTCGATGGCCAGCCGCGCGCGCTCTCGCGCCCTCACCTGCTCGCGCTCCAGCGCCACCGCCTTCATACGGCTTTTGAGCTGGTTGCCGGCGAGCAGCGGCAGGGTGATCGTGACGAGGGTGGTGAACACCGCGACCGCGATCACCACGCTGACGACGAGCGACCCCGAGACGCCGAAATATTGAAACACCGATTCCATCGTCGGATGCTGCCTTTCTACCGGTCTCTTGTGGCCCATGGCCAGGCGTCGGCGATCCGTCGCCGGTCAGAAGTCGAAATTGATCATTTTCTTCATGGTGAAGATGCCGAGCGCCATCCAGATCGCCGAGGCGAGGAGAATGATCTTTCCGGTATCGGTGGTGAAGAGGATCGAGATGTAGTCGGGGGTCGTCAGGTAAACGAGGCCGCCGACGATGATGGGCAGGGAGCCGATGATACCGCCTGAGGCCTTCGCCTCCATCGACATCGCCTGAATCTTGCCCTTCATCTTCTTGCGGTCGCGCAGCACCTTGGACAAATTGCCCAGCGCCTCGGACAGATTGCCGCCGGCCTGCGCCTGGATGGTGATGACGATCGAGAAGAAATTGGTCTCCGGGATCGGCACGCTTCGATAGAGCCGCTCGACGGATTCGGAGATCGAAACGCCCATTTGCTGCGTCTCCATGATCTTCTGGAACTCGCTGCGCACCGGTTCCTGCATTTCGCTGGCAACCATCTTCAGCGTGTCGTTCAACGGCAAGCCGGATTTGACACCGCGCACGATGAGATCGACGGCGTTCGGAAATTGGTCGACGAATTTCTGCAGGCGCCGCTTTCGCGCGCGGGCGAGCATGAAGCGGGGAAGTCCGAGCCCCGCGAAGATCGCGACCCCCAGCGTCAAAATCCACGACAGGCCGAAGAGTAGCGCGACCAAGACGCCCAGGATCGCCAAGGCGACGCTGATCGCCGCGAAATGCCCGACCGTCAACGGAAGTCCCGCCTGCTCCAGCCGGCGCTTCAAGGTGAGCTTGCCAGTATGCTTGTCGCGCTCCTTCTGACGGTCTTCCAGATCCTTCAGCGAGGACTGGATCGTCTTGCGTCGCTTGGATTGCTCCTGAAGCCGGTCGCGCGCCACTTTCAGCGAGGCGCGGTCGCCTTCGTCGCGCGTATATTGAGAACGCCGGATCTCGACCTTCTTCTCGGCCGCGATGCGAGGCTGCAGGAAGGCATAGGCGAGACCGCCGGCCGCGACCATCGACAAAAGAATGAAGAGGAGACCCGCCGCCGACGTCAGCATCACGTGTCCCTCGCCGGCTCGGCGGCGTTACTCGCGTCGAGCGCCGCCGCGAGGCGTTGTTCCTCGTTGTAGTAGCGGGCGCGATCCCAGAATGCCGGCCGCCCGACCCCGGTCGAACGATGGCGGCCGAGGATTCGGCCCTGCGCGTCCTCGCCGACCATGTCGTAGACGAACAGATCCTGGGTGGTGATCACGTCGCCCTCCATGCCGAGCACTTCGGTGATGTGGGTGATCCGGCGCGAGCCGTCGCGCAGCCGCGCGGCCTGGACGATGACATCGACGGAGCCGACGATGATCTCCTTGACCGTCCGTGAGGGCAGCGAGAAACCACCCATGGCGATCATCGATTCCATACGGTTGAGACATTCGCGCGGCGAGTTGGAGTGGATCGTGCCCATCGAGCCGTCATGGCCGGTGTTCATCGCCTGCAGGAGATCGAAGACCTCGGGTCCGCGCACCTCGCCGACGATGATCCGCTCGGGACGCATGCGCAGACAGTTCTTGACCAGATCGCGCATGGTGATCTCACCCTCGCCCTCGATATTGGGCGGGCGGGTTTCCAGCCGGACGACATGCGGCTGCTGCAACTGCAGTTCGGCCGAATCCTCGCAGGTGATGATGCGCTCGTCTTCGTCTATGTAGCGGGTCAGGCAGTTGAGCAGCGTCGTCTTGCCCGAGCCGGTGCCGCCGGAAATGACGACGTTGCAGCGCACCCGGCCGATGATCTGCAGGATCTGCGCGCCCTCCGGCGAAATGGCGCCGAAATTGACGAGCTGGTCGAGCGTCAGCTTGTCCTTCTTGAACTTGCGGATCGTCAGGGCCGCGCCATCGATCGCCAGCGGCGGCGCGATGACGTTGACGCGGGAGCCGTCCGGCAGGCGCGCGTCGCAGATCGGCGAGGTTTCGTCGACGCGTCGGCCGACCTGGCTGACGATCCGTTGGCAGATGTTGAGCAGCTGCTGCGTGTCGCGAAACCGCACATTGGTCTGCTGGACCTTGCCCGCGACTTCGATGAAGGTCTGGCGAGCGCCGTTGACCATGATGTCGGAGATGTCATCTCGGGCGAGCAGCGGCTCCAGCGGTCCGTAGCCGAGCACATCGTTGCAGATATCGCTGAGAAGATCCTCCTGCTCGGCGATCGACATCGCGAAATTCTTGATCGAGACGATGTCGTTGACGATGTCCCGGATCTCCTCGCGGGCGCTCTCGACATCCAGCTTGGCGAGCTGCGAAAGGTCGATCGTATCGATCAGCGCCGCGAAGACCTGGGTCTTGCGCTCGTAATAATTGTCGGATCGCGCCATCGGCGCGCTCTCGGCATGTCGAGGCGCCTCGACATGCGTCCCGGCCGGCGGCGTTTTCGCACGTGCGGGTGGTTCGGCCGGCCGAGCGCTGTCTGCCGGCGGCGCGGCCGGCTTCGGAGGCGCCGGCTTCGGAGGCGCCGCCACGGCGGCCGCGCCGTCGAGCGGCTTGTCGTTCCCGCGCTTTCCAAACATGATGATGCTGCTCCAGAAGGTGGTTTGGCTGCGCCTATTTGCGACGGAGACGGTCCAACAGACCCGATTTTCTTTGTTTCTTTGGCTCGCCGCGCCCGGTCAGGACATGGGCAATCTGATGGAAGGCCTCGACGGCGGCGTGCTTGGCGTCGATCTCGGCGATCATCTGACCGTTATTGGCGGCATTGCCGAATGCCAGCGGATCGAACGCAATCTGGGCGATCGGCTCGAGCCCGAGCGGCTCGGAGAATTCCTCCGGCGAGATTTCGGGCCGCTTGGGGATCGCCAGCTGGTTCAGGATGAGATGCGGCGCAGGATCGTTCGGCCGCAGCTTCTTCAGCATGTCGACGAGGTTTTTGGCATTGCGCAGATTGGCGAGATCCGGCGTCGCGACGATGACGATTTGGTCGGCATCCGCCAGGACGCTCCGGGTCCAGTCGTTCCAGACATGCGGCACGTCGAGCGCGACGATGGGCGCGCCTCGCTGGGCCGTTTCGATCAGCGCGGTGAAGGCATCGGCGGAAAAGTCGTAGGTCCGGTCGAGAACGGACGGCGCCGCCAGCAAAGACAGGTGTTCGGCGCATTTCGACAGCAGCCTGTCGAGCAGCACATCGTCCATTCGTTCGGCGGAAAACACCGCTTCCGCGATACCCTGGGCCGGGTCCTGGTCGAAATTGATGTTCGCCGTGCCGAACGGCAGATCCAGATCGGCGAGCACAACGTCGTTCGAAAACAGCTTGGAAATGGACCAGGCGACGTTATGGGCGATCGTCGAGGACCCGACACCGCCCTTGGCGCCGACAAAGGCGATCGAACGGCCGAGCGGCTCGGCGTCGGGGGCGGTGAACAGCGCCCCGATCACGGTCATGACGTCGGCGATCGAGATCGGTGCGACGAGATATTCCGAGATGCCCCGGCGCACGAGATCGCGATAGAGCGAGACATCGTTGTAGTGGCCGATGATGACCACCTTGGAGCCGGGGTCGCAGACCTCCGACAAGGCCTCGAGTTCGACGAGAAGTTCACCCGGCGGCAGCTTCGATTCAAGCAAGACCAGATTGGGCGTCGGCGCCCCGGAAAAATGCTCGACCGCCGCGCGAATGCCGCCCATGTTGACGCGCAGATGCGTCTTCGCCATGCGGCGATCCTCGCCGGCCTTTTCGATCGGCTTGGAGACCCCGTCGGTTTCGCAGAAGGCCTGGATCGATATCCGCGGCATCGGCCGGACCTTGTCCAGCCCGACGCTCGCGTCCTCCACGTCGTCCGGTGCGTCGAACGACACGTCGTCCCTGATCGTCTCCGCGGTTACCATTGGTAGTCAGCCTCCGTGTCGTTCGGCTGCGCCATCGTCCGCTCGCCCTTGCGATATTTCTCGAGAATCGTGGTCCGCCGTTCGGCGTCGCTCGAATCCATGCCGCGCGGCGACAGAAGATCGCGCGGATCGGCGATCTGGGCGGCGAGATTCTGCTGGCTGGCGCAACCGAAATTGAAATAGTTCTTGTTTTCTGAGGTGTTCCCGAGATCCTCGGGCCAGCGGCCACAGGGGCCGGTCTTGGCGACCAACGACGAATAGGCGAGGCGGATCGGCGTCGGTCCGCTCGCCCCAGCCGCTGAATAGGGCTGAACGAAGATCCGGTCGCGGGCGATCTTGCGTCCGCGCAAGGCCTTGACGATGCCGCCGGACAAACGGTCTGCGGCGTATTGATTGGCCGATCCCATCGGCAGCAGCACCTGGATCGTGTCGGCGCCGGAAGCGCGGAACCGGTCGGCGAAATCCTCGACGCGGCCGCGATCGGCATAGGATAGGCTCGCGTCGGAGGCGACGACCGGAATATCGACCGCCGTCTGGGCCTCCGAGACCACGATCGGATGGCGCGTGCGATAGTCGTCCGGGATGGAACCGACCTCCACATGCTGCACATTGGCGCATCCGCCGGCGATCAGCAGCGCGCCGAGCGCCAGGATCGTGCTCGCACGCAGACGGACCGACCGTCGGTCACCGCCCCGGCATTCGAAAAGGTCTTTCATCTGCGATCTCCTCGAACCGGTCATTTGTAGATAAAGCCGACGACGCCGTGATACCGGCCGGGGGGCAGCTTGGTTTCCATATGGCCGTAGACGCGATTGATCCGACCAAGGAAGTTGCCGGCCCCGTCGCTGGAAAAGCCGAGGCCATCGTCGGGCCGCGCCAGCGCCTGTCGCGCCACCGGCCGCACCAGATAAGGCGTCACGATGATGACGAGTTCGGTCTCGTAGCGCTGGAAGTCACGGCTGCGGAACAAGCTGCCGAGGATGGGGATCTTGGAAAGGCCCGGCGTTCCCGAAATGACCTGGCGCACTTCGTCGCGGACGAGGCCGGCGATGACCAGCGAGCCGCCCGAGGGAAGCTCGACCGTGGTGTCGGCGAGGCGCTTGCGGATGCCGGGCGGCGTCACCCCCGGCGCGACCCCGCCTGGAAAGCTGAACGGGCTCTCGAAGGTCGGCTCCGACACGCTGGTGCGGATCTTCAGGCTGATGCGACCGGCGGAGAGCACCACCGGGGTGAAGTCGAGGCCGATGCCGTAATCGATCTTCTCGGTGTTGTATTCGACCGAGGCCGCCTCGGTGTCGTACCCGACGATATTGCCCGCCGCGTTGAGGATCGGCGTCCGCTTTTCCGCCTTCTCCGACTTGCCTTGGGGGATATTGAACTCGCCACCGACCTTGAAGCTCGCCTTTTCGCCGGAAATCGCGGTCAGGCTGGGTTCGGCCAGCGTGCGCATCACACCGGCCTGTTCCATGGCGTTGATCTGACTGGTGATGTCGAACCCGCCGATGCTGCCGGCGGTTTTCGCTAACGTGTTGCTGATCGCCTTACCCAGGCCGAAAGGATTGTCGATATTGGCATAGGAAATGCCGTCCGACGCGCTGCCGCTGAATCCGAGCTGCTTGACGACCGAGCGCTGCACCTCGGCGACCGTCACCTTCAGCGTCACCTGATCCTGACCCTGGATCTGCAATAGATTGACGATCTGGCTCTGGCGCCGGTCCTCCTGGGCGAAGGCGACGTCGCTGTTGCCGCCACCGGCGCCGCCGGTCGCGGTTGCCGACTGGATATACTGGCCCGTCGTACCCTCGCCGCCGGTGACGAAGATGCGCGCCAGCCGTTCCACCTTGGCCGCGTCCTGGGGCGTCTGGACCATACCGGTGAGGACGACATTGTCGTTCAGCATTTCGATCGTGACGTCGGAGGACGGCACATATTTGCGGATCGACGCCTCCAGTCCGCTGATATCTCGCTCGATTTTCAGGTCGATCGAGGCGATCTGGCGATTCTGGCGATCGAAGACGACGATGTTCGTCTGGCCGATCTGCTTGCCGAAGATGTAGATGCGGCGCGCATCCCTTGTCACCGCGTCGGCCACCGCCGGATTGGCGACGAGGATATCGTGGGCGTCGGCCGCCAGCACGATGACCTTGGTCTTGTTGAGACCGAGATTGATTGTCTGGCTCGCCTGCCGGACGTTGACGACGGTGGGTTCGGCCGACGCGGGGAGCGGCGCGAAGACGGGCGTCAATGCGGTCGAGACGCCGGCAAGTCCCACGACGGCCCGGCGGAGCAGGGCAAGCAACATGTCGGATCGGTTGGAAGAGCTCATCGACCTGCCTGTCATTTGGACGTTGTGATGTCGGTGGACTGGCCGTAGCGCACGACCTTGATCTTGCCGCGCTGGGAGTTTTCCTGGGCCAGCAGGAAGGCGGCGTAGCCGGGTGAGCCGGGCACCGAATCGGCGAGGGAGCGCAGCGACAGCACCAGCCGGTCGGCGATCTGCTGGGCGGCGGTCAGCGCTTCGGCCTGATCCGGATCGACCTCGAGCGTCGCCGTCGATCCGACGACGACTTTCTCCCCGTCCTTCTCCTCGATCGTCTGATCGATCGCGAGAACGCGGAGGTTGCGCAGCACCGTTTCGGTCGTGACTTTCTCGGCGCGACCGTCCGAACTGGCTGTCCGGCGGGTCATGATGATGTCGACATGGTCGTTCGGGAGCACGAAGCCGCCGGCGGAGGTATCCGCCGCGATCTGGATGGCGACGGCGCGCTTGCCCGCAGGCAGAATCGCCGACATGAAGCCGCGATCGGCGCGGATCAGCTTGGATTCGCGCACCGGTTCGCCGGCGAAAAAGGACTGTCGGGCGATCGAGCCCTCGAGCTCCTCGATCGCGTCCGGGCGATCGGTTCGCACGATCAGCGTCGGCCCGATGCCTTCCTCCGGCCACTTCTGCCAGCCGAGGACGGCATTGATCGACCCACCCATCGCGACCTCCGTCGTGGTGACGAGCACGTCCGCAAGCTTGATCGGAGGTTCGGCCGGAGCGGCCGTGATGATCACCGGCTCAGCCGGCGCCGGCTGAGCGAGATTGAGAGCGACGAAGCCGGCACCTGCAGCCGCGACAAGGGCGACCGCCACGACCGCGATGCGTGCAAGATTCATCGGACAACTCCCGCCAACTGGGCCGCACATTCGCGGCTGTTCGCATCGGTTATCGCCGACAAACCCTCAATGTATGGTTAACGAACTCTGACAGCGCGGCGCGGGCCGGCGTCTATGGCTCGGTCAGAACGGACTGCCTGCCCATCCGCCGAGCGCGATGTCCATCCAGACGCTGTCGGAATAGACCGTCAGGCCGGCGGCGCCGAGGGCGATGCCGTAGGGAATCCCGGTATCGCGCTGAAGCAGGTGATCGATGAAATCGACCCCCGTCACCGGCGCGAAAACCACCCGGGACAGCAGCAGCCCCAGGGTCAGGAACCCGCCGAAAATCGAACCCAGAAGAAGATACTCGATGAGATCGGCCGACGGGCCGAACCACAGGGCCGTCACGGCCATGAGCTTGGCGTCGCCGCCGCCGATCCAGCCTGCCGCGAACAATCCGAAGGTGACGGCAAGGCAAAGCAGCCCGACACCGAGATGCAGCGCAATTTGGCCGAGCGGCATACCCAGCAGCAGCGCGATCGCCAAAAATCCCAGAACGAGCGCCGCCGAAACGCAGTTCGCGATCGTCATCGAGACGAGATCGGAGCTGGCGGCGTAAATCATTGCGAAGGGGAACAAGGTCAGAATGGCGACTGTCAGCATTCCTAACCCCAATCTTGCGTTGGCTTCGCCGCTTGCGGAGACCGGCGACCACCGGGAAGCAGGAGGTTATCAACCTGCCAAGGCCCGGGTCGCTCCCTTAAATGGAGACGGGGACCGAAAGTCCCCGCCTCGCAGTCCCGGGAGCACATGGTACTTAAGGCTTCGGCGCGATGTTCGTGCCGATGGTCGTGAAGGTGCTCGTCAGGTTGGTGCCGACGGTGGTGACGGCGGCGATGATGGCGGTACCGATCAGGGCGGCGATGAGGCCGTATTCGATCGCGGTAGCGCCGGACTCATCGTTGATGAAGCGCATGAAATGCTTGGACATGGGAACTCCTTAAATCCGATTGGCAGCAAACCCGCCGACTGTTTTCGTCGATCGGATAGGGGGGACGTTACCCCCACGATGTTGCAATCGGCTTAAGGTTTTTGGTTGATTTTTTATTACATTCACTTCCCTAACTAATACTTAAAAAATGCTTACGATGGCTAATTAATCCTCCGTTTACCGCATTGTCGTATAGATCACGCTGATGGTAATCCGAGTAACCGGGACACGTCTCATGAATCGCCTTCTCAGCCTCGTGTTGCCTGCCATGATTCTGGGCCTTCTCTCCGTCGGAGCGCATGCCAACGATCACGGTGCGATCCTCGGCGTCGCTGTCGACCATGCCAGAATCATCGAGATCGACCGTCCCGCCGCCACGGTCATCGTCGGCAACCCGGCGATCGTCGATGTCGAGGTGTTGAATTCCGAAAGACTGGTTCTGACCGGGCGCAGTTACGGCATCACCAACATCGTCATTCTCGACCAGGCCGGCGACATGATCCTCGATGAACAGGTCGCGGTGCAGACCTTCGAGAACAACACGGTCCGCGTCTATCGTCAGGCGAGCCGGATCACCTACGCCTGCGCGCCGAAATGCGAGCCGACCGTGACCATCGGTGACGATCCGGGAAGCTTCCAGCAGGCAAACGAGCAATACGTCATTCGTCAGGCGATGGCGAACGAAGCCGCCGCGCGCTAGTGGATTGAATTTAACATTTGATACCCATGTGCGGCGGGCTCGTAATCAAATGTCAAATTTGAAAAATCCACGAGAGTCATAAATTTGCTAGTGGTCCTTTGATTTCGACATTTGCTTGTCAGGGTGCTCCAAGCGGGATGCAAATGTCGAAATCGGATCACTAGGCGCCGGATCGACAAAGACCCAAGACCAGTCTCCTGATGGAATTTTCGGGGCGCCTCGGCGCCCCTATCCAATCGAGCCCGACGAACTATCTTCGCCACGGAGGGATTCAGGGAAATCCACCGTAGCGGAGACATGCCTTTGGCGCGCGCGATTCTCATGGTTCTCGATTCCTTCGGCATCGGCGGCGCGCGCGATGCGGCAAGCTTCGGTGACGCGGGGGCTGACACGTTCGGCCATATCCTCGCGGCGGCGGAACGCGGCGAAGCCGATGGCGATGGTCTGCGCAGCGGCCCCCTCGCCCTTCCCAACCTCCGCCGGCTCGGCCTGTACCGCGCCGCCGGTCAATCATCGAGCGAGGCATGCGTCGGCCTTTGGGGCTCCGCAGGGGAAGTTTCACACGGCAAGGACACGCCTTCGGGGCATTGGGAGATCGCCGGGGTTCCGGTGCTCTTCGACTGGGGCTATTTCCCGCAGGAGATTCCCGCCTTCCCGGCGTCCCTCATCCAGCAGATCGCCGACGACAGCGATATCCCGGGCGTTCTCGGCCAATGCCATGCATCGGGCACGGAGATCATCGCCGAACTCGGCGAAGACAGCATCCGCACCGGCAAGCCTATCTTCTACACCTCGACCGACAGCGTTTTGCAGATCGCCGCGCACGAAACCCATTTCGGCCTTGAGCGTCTCTACGACCTCTGCGCCATCGCGCGCCGGCATGTCGATCCGTTGAATATCGGCCGGGTCATCGCCCGGCCCTTCACTGGGGAAACATCGGACAGCTTCCGCCGCACCGCCAACCGGCGCGACTATTCCGTGCCGCCGCCGGAACCGACGCTGCTCGACCGCGCCGTCGACACCGGCCGGCGGGTGATCGCGATCGGTAAGATCGGCGACATCTTCGCCCATCAGGGCATTTCCGAAGTGCGCAAGGGCGACGGCAATGATGCGCTGTTCGATGCCATGCTCGGCGCCCTCGACGACGCGGCGGACGGCGATTTGATCTTCGCCAATTTCGTCGATTTCGACATGCTCTACGGCCACCGCCGCGACGTCGCCGGCTATGCCGCCGCGCTGGAGGCCTTCGACGCCCGCCTGCCCGAGCTCGAAGCCCGCCTTCGCCCCGGTGACATCGCCATCGCCACCGCCGACCATGGCTGCGATCCGACATGGCGCGGCTCCGACCACACCCGCGAGAACGTGCCCGTGCTGGTGTTCGGCCCCGATATCGCCCCGGGCAGCATCGGCCATCGCGAGACCTTCGCCGATATCGGCGAAAGCATCGCCGCCCATCTCGGCCTGCCGGCCGGCCGCTACGGAACCAGCTTCCTTTGAGCAACGACAACGCCCCGGCGGTCGCCCACGCCGGCCGGGGCGGCACAGTGCCCATGGCGGAATTGCACTGCCATATCGAGGGCACGGCCGATCCGACGCTGGTCCTCGAATTAGCCCAGCGGCACGGTATCGATCTCGGCGGCATCATCCGCGACGGCGCCTATGTCTGGCACGACTTCACCAGCTTCCTCGCCGCTTACGACCGCGCCGCGACGGTGTTTCGGAGCGAGGACGACTTCGCCCGGCTCGCCGAGGATCATCTGACGCGGCTCGCGGGCGCCGGGGCGATCCATGCCGAGTTCTTCATCTCGCCCGATCATGCCGAGGCGGGAGGAACCGTGCCGCAAGCGTATCTCGCGGGCCTCGGCGAAGGCGTCCGCCGCGCCCGCCGCGCCACCGGCATCGAAGCCCGGATGATCGTCGTCGGCGTCCGGCATCTGGGCGCCGAGCGGGTCGAGGCCGCCGCGCGCTTTGCGGTCGCCGGCGCCGTGTCGGAGCCGCTTCTGACCGGCTTCGGCCTGGCCGGCGACGAGCGCAGCTTCGCGCCGCGCGACTTCGCCAGGGCCTTCGAC
The DNA here is from genome assembly GCF_036016755.1 of Aurantimonas sp. A3-2-R12. Lineage (NCBI taxonomy): Bacteria > Pseudomonadati > Pseudomonadota > Alphaproteobacteria > Hyphomicrobiales > Aurantimonadaceae > Aurantimonas > Aurantimonas sp. A3-2-R12. Next base: position 17,106 of record NZ_JAYXIH010000043.1, read on the forward strand.
ATCGCGCGCGATGCCGGTTTCGGCCTGACCGCCCATGCCGGCGAGCTGTGCGGCGCCGACAGCGTGCGCGAGACCATCGCGGCGCTGAAGCCGCAACGCATCGGCCACGGCGTCCGTGCCATCGAGGACGCCGATCTCGTCAGGCGAATCGCGGCGGAGGGCATCGTCCTCGAAGTCTGTCCCGGCTCGAATCTGGCGCTCGACATCTTTCCCGATGCCGCCGCGCACCCGCTTCGCCGCCTGATCGAGGCGGGCGTCAAGGTAACGCTGAACTCCGACGACCCGCCCTTCTTCGCAACCGATCTTGGCGCCGAATACCGCTTTGCCGAAGATGCCGGGATCGGCCGGGCCGGGCTGCTCGCCCTCACCCGCAACGCCATCGAGGCCGCCTTCGTCGATGCAAAGACCCGCGAGCGGCTTCTCGACAGGCTGATGCTCGACGCCATTTCGCTTGGCGCGCCGCCGTCAAGGCATTAGAGCTTCGGCCAATCCGCAGGCAGAAAGCGAGGCCCCATGGACGGCGTCACCGTCATCGACCACCCGCTGGTCCAACACAAACTCACCATCATGCGCAAGAAGGAGACCTCGACGGCGAGCTTTCGCCGGCTGCTCCGCGAGATCTCGACGCTGCTCTGCTACGAGGTGACGCGCAATCTCGAGCTCACCACCATTCGCATCGAAACGCCGATGGAGGCGATGGACGCGCCGGTGCTGGAAGGCAAGAAGCTGGTTTTCGCCTCCATCCTGCGGGCCGGCAACGGCCTCCTGGAAGGAATGCTCGACCTCGTGCCGGCGGCGCGGGTCGCCCATATCGGCCTTTATCGCGACCATGAGACGCTGCAGCCGGTCGAATATTACTTCAAGGCGCCGGACGATCTGGCGGACCGGCTGGTAATCGTCGTCGATCCGATGCTGGCGACCGCCAATTCCGCCATCGCGGCGATGGACAAGCTGAAAGAGCGCGGCGCCCGCAACATTCGCTTCCTCTGCCTTCTCGCCGCGCCGGAGGGCGTCGCGCGGTTTTGCGTCGCGCACCCGGATATTCCGGTGTTCACCGCGGCGATCGACAGCCATCTCAACGACAAGGGCTATATCGTGCCCGGCCTCGGCGACGCCGGCGACCGGATGTACGGCACCAAATAGCGGCCACAGCGACATGGCCTCCGCCGGCATTCAGCCCGGCGGGGCGTTAACGCATTGGCAACCGCGCCGACGAAATCAACGGGCAGGCCACCAAGCCCTTTCGCGGACGTTAACGACGGGACGCTACGCTGATCCGGTTTCCCGAAACGGCGCGGATCGGCCGATGCAGAAATTCGTATTCCTCCTCGTCCTGTCCTCGATGGTCGCGCTGGCGGCTCCCTCGGCCTTCGAGGAATACCGCTCCCGCATGCTCACCGGACAGGTCGAGACGATCGACGCCCCGCCCGAGGTAATCGAGGCCGCGGTGGAGGCACCGCCGTCCGGCCGCCTGGCGCTGCTGCGCGCCGATGCCAGCGGTCACTTTCGCGCCGACGCGCGGATGAACGGCCGGCCCGTCCCGGTGCTCGTCGACACCGGCGCGACTTACGTCGCACTCGACCAGACCACCGCGCGCCAACTCGGCATCGTCCCCGGCATGGCCGATTATCGCCACAGGGTGCAGACCGCCAATGGCGAGACCAGAGCGGCACTCGCCAGCATCGCCCGTCTCCAGCTCGGACCGATCGAGCTGCGCGACGTCGAGGCGCTGGTCACCCAGGACGGCACCCTGCCGGTCACCCTGCTCGGCATGAGTTTTCTGAGCCGTCTGTCGAAATTCGAGATCGAGGATGGCCGGCTGACGCTGAGCCAGTAGTCCGCTCGTCGGGGTCATGCCCGCAAACCATATTGGTCCGCTGTGCGGACAAAGTGAGCATGCTTGAATTACTGTGCGCCCGAAATGCGACATGCCTCGCATCTCGAGGCTGACCAGAAATATCTTTCCACGGATCTTGTTGAATTAACAAGAAACCGGACGTGATTGAGCAAACAATGGTCATTTGTGGGGGTTGTCATGTCGGGCAAGCTGGAAACACCGCAACCGACATCGTTGTTGAATAGATTGTGGCATCCAGATTTAACCACACTTTCACCAGCCTATTTCGGGATGGTAATGGCAACAGGCATAGTTTCGCTCGCCGCAAATCAGATCGATCTGCCTGTAGTGGCGTGGGGACTTTTTTTGATCGCGATTATCGCCTATATTGTCTTGTGGTGGCTGACAGTTCTGCGCATAATTCACCATCACAAACGTTTTTTTACGGATATGACTGATCATTTGCGCGGGCCGGGGTTTTTCACCATGGCCGCGGCATCAAGCATTCTGGGTAGCGAGTTCGTAATTCTCGCACAGAACCCGGTCGCTGGCTTCACACTCTGGTTTGTCGCTCTGGTTCTTTGGCTCGGTCTAACCTACACAATTTTTACTGCATTCACCATCAAGGAGGACAAGCCTCCACTTGATCGAGGTATCAGTGGTGCTTGGTTGCTCGCTGTTGTGGCGACGCAATCGATTGCGGTGCTAGCATCTTTGCTGGCAGTGCAAATCGAACAACCATATCGGCTTGATTTGAATTTCTTGGCGCTTTCAATGTGGCTATGGGGTGGCATGCTTTACATATGGATGATGTCGTTGATCTTCTATCGCTATACATTTTTTCGATTTTCTCCTAGCGATCTTTCACCACCTTATTGGATCAACATGGGAGCAATGGCGATTTCGACACTCGCCGGTTCGTTGCTGATTATCAACTCAGAAGATGCCCCATTTTTGAACTCCATCGTACCATTCATGAAGGGGTTCACGGTTTTTTACTGGGCAACCGGAACCTGGTGGATCCCGATGTTGATTATTCTCGGCGTTTGGCGACACATCTACAAACGCTTCCCGCTGAAATACGACCCGCTTTATTGGGGGGCGGTGTTCCCACTCGGAATGTACGCGGTCAGTACGCACCAGATGGGGCGCGCAATGGATTTTCATTTTCTCACGTTCCTGCCCACCGCATTTTCCTGGATAGCGATGGCTGCCTGGCTCGTGACTTTTTGTGCCTATCTTTTGACGCTCTACCGCGGAGCGGAAACGTCATAACCAGCTGGTTTTTCTGCCTGCTTTTCCATCATCCAGGGCGAAATTTCCCGTTTCCCGTTGGTATTCGCCGCACAGGGGTGACGCATATCTCCTCCCGGTTTCGCAGGCAGGAATATTTTTCCTGATTTCCAAGCTCATGACAGCTTCAAGCATATTGTGCGCGACCGCAACGGGCCATCAGAACTTGAAATTGCAGTAGCTGTAATCCAGTAGCGACCACCCATCAGATCGTAGAAATGGGCTCAAGGCAGACCAACATTTTTTGCGGACATGTCCCGCCCGGAACCGGTTGCCCGACTCAGCCGAAGCGGTCCAGGACAGCCGAGGCATCCCATTCGACCGCTTCGTCGGACAGCCCATAGGCCTCGCGGAGCGCCGCCTCCACCCTCTTCGCAGTCATCTCGTCGCGCGCATGCACGCGGGCGAGCGGCTCGCCGCGCATCAGCCGGCGGCCGATCGGCGCCAGATCGCTCAAGCCGACAGCGTGGTCGACGGCATCCTGCGGCCGGGTCCGCCCGCCGCCGAGTTCGACCACGGCAAGGCCGAGCCGGCGCGCGTCGACCGTCGCGATAAAACCGTCCTCTTCCGACAGGACGTCACGGACAACCGGCGCCGCCGGCAGATAGTCCTCCATCCGCTCGACGAAATCAGCGGGACCGCCCAGCGCCGCGACCATTTTGGCAAAAGTCTCGGCCGCCCGCCCGTCGCTCAGCGCGGCTTCCGCCTTTCTCCGCCCGTCGGCAAGATCCGGCGCGAGGCGGGCCGAGAGCAGCATTTCGGCCGCCAGCGCCAGCGTCACCTCTTCGAGCGCGGCATCGCGCTGCGCACCGGTCAGGAAGCGGACGGCATTGCGGACCTCGACGGCATTGCCGGCGGCCGACGCCAGCGGCTCGTCCATGCGCGTCAGCAAGGCGGTCGTGCGAAGGCCGGCGCCGTTGGCGACCGCGACGAGGCTCGCGGCCAGCGCCCGCGCATCCTCATGCGAGGTCATGAAGGCGCCGGCCCCCGATTTCACGTCGAGCACGAGGCCGTCGAGCCCCTCGGCCAGCTTCTTCGACAGGATCGATGCGGTGATCAGCGGGATCGATTCCACCGTCGCCGTCACGTCGCGGATCGCATAGAAGCGCCCGTCCGCCGGCGCCAGTCGCCCGGTCTGCCCGATGATGGCGCAGCCGATATCCGCGACGGTCCGGCGGAAGGTCGCGTTGTCCGGCGTGACGCTATAGCCGGGGATCGCCTCCATCTTGTCGAGCGTGCCGCCGGTATGGCCGAGCCCGCGTCCCGAGATCATCGGCACGGCGGCGCCGCAGCTTGCCACGATCGGCGCCAGCATCAGCGAGACATTGTCGCCGACGCCGCCGGTGGAATGCTTGTCGACCACCGGCCGGTCGAGGCCGGCCCAATCGAGGACATCGCCGGAGTGGAGCATCGCCTCGGTCAGCGCCACGGTCTCCGGCCCGGCCATGCCGCGAAAGAACACCGCCATGGCGAAAGCCGCCACCTGGCCCTCGGTGACAAGCTCGCCGGCAAAACCATCGATGAACGCCTTGATGTCGGCCGCGTCGAGCGTTTCGCCGTCGCGCTTGGCGCGGATGATCTCCTGCGGCAGCCGCATCAATAGCCGGCCTTGGCGCCCGCCCGCACCGCGCCGGCCGCGACGGCCAGAAGGTCACCGAGAACGCTGGAAGCGCCGATCCGGAAGCGATCGGGAGTCGCGTAGCCCCTCCCGCAGATCGCCTCGGCAAGCTGGTAGTAACCGTCGGCGTGCTCGAAACGCTTGATGCCGCCCGCCGGCTTGAAGCCGACATGGCCGCCGGCCTCCGCGATCGCCTCGAGCAGGAGCCGCGCCGACGCCGGGGTGGCGTTCTCCGCGACCTTGCCGGTCGAGGTCTTCAGGAAATCCGCGCCACCCTTGAGCGCCGCATGGGCGGCCTGCCAGATCGTCTCGGCCGCCTTGAGTTCCCCGGTTTCCAGGATCGTCTTCAGCCGCGCGGCGCCGCAGGCGGCTTTCACGGCTCGCACCTGTTCCTCGACGAATGCGGGCTCGGCCGGGAGCCGGCGATAGGCAATCACCATGTCGATCTCGTCGGCGCCGTCCGCCACGGCCTGTTCGGTCTCCTTCACCGTCGCCGCGACGTCATCACCGCCTTGCGGGAAATTCACCACCGTGGCGATCTTGATGCGGGGATCGAGGCGGGTCCTGGCGAAGCCGACGAAGCGCGGCCAGATGCAGATCGCCGCCGTCGGCCCGGCGGGCGTCGCGGCCCGCTCGCAAAGCGCCGCGACATCGGCTTCCGTGCAACCCTCGTCGAGATTGGTGAGATCGAGACAGGCGATCAGATTCGACGCCCTTCGGCGCCGCGCGGTCTCATCCATCGAAGCCTCCCGATTCCAGCATTTCGCGGACGATGCGGGCCAGCCGCGCGCCGCCCTTGGGCGCCATCTCCTTGGTCTCCGCGTGGGAGAGTTCGGCGCCGGTCATCCCCGCACCGTAATTGGTCACGACCGAGGCGGCCAGCACCTTGAGGCCGAAAAACCGGGCGAGGATCGTCTCGGGCACGGTCGACATGCCGACGGCGTCGGCGCCGAGAATGCGGGCCATCCGGATTTCGGCCGGCGTTTCGAAGGAGGGCCCGGAAAACCACATATAAACGCCGCCGAAGAGCGTTTCGCCGCTGGCGTTCGCCGCTTCGGCGAGCCGGCGCCGCAGCTCGGCATCGTAGGCGCTGGTCATGCCGACGAAACGGGCATCGGACGCTTCGCCGATCAGCGGATTGCGGCCGGAAAAGCCGATATGGTCCTCGATGATCATCACCGAGCCGGGCGGGATATCCTCGCGCACCGATCCGGCGGAATTGGTGAGGAAAAGCGTCTTGACCCCGAGATCGCGCACCGCCGCGATCACCGGCCGCATCACCGCCGCGTCGCCGGTCTCGTAGTAATGCACCCGGCCCGAGAGGATCAGGACCTCGCGGCCGCCGAGTCGCCCCGCGACCACCTCCCCGGCGTGACCGGTGACGCCGCTGACCGGAAATCCGGGAATGTCGGCGAAGGCGATACGCACGGCGTCCTCGACCGCGTCGACCAGCGCGCCAAGACCAGAGCCGAGCACCATCGCCGCGACCGGGCGCCGCGACCCGAGCCGCTCGCGCAGGAATGCGGCGGCCGGCGTCACGACAGGCTTTCCGTCGCGAAGGCGCGCGGCAAGAGTTCCGCCATGGTCACCGTTTCCTGGACGCCGCTGTCGATGTCGCAGAGATGCACCTTCGTCTCGGGCGAGGCGAATTCGGCGATGCGCTGCCGGCAGCCGCCGCAGGGACTGCACAGCGGCAGCTTTTCGGCAACGACGGCGATCTCGGCGATGCGTCCGCCGCCATCCATCACCAGATGGCCGATGGCGGTGGTCTCGGCGCACCAGCCTTCGGGGAAGCTGACGATCTCGACATTGCAGCCGGCGAAAATGCGCCCGTCGGTCGTCCTGAGCGCCGCTCCGACCGGAAACCGGGAATAAGGGGCGTGGGCGCGCCGCATGGCGGACTTCGCCAGGGCGAAGAGATCGTCCGCCATCGTCTATCGTTCCTTCACATAAGGCACGCCGCCGGCCTTGGGCGGGGTCGCCTTGCCGACGAAGCCGGCGAGCAGCACCACGGTGAGAATATAGGGCAGCGCCGACACGAACTGCGCGGAGATCTCGCCGATAATCGGCAGTTCTACCCCCTGAATACGGATCGAGATCGCGTCGAGGAAGCCGAACAACAGGCAGGCGAACATCACCGGCACCGGCTTCCAATTGGCGAAGATCAGCGCGGCAAGCGCGATGTAGCCCTTGCCGGCGGTCATGTCGCGGGTAAAGCCCGCCGCCTGCGCCACCGCCAGATAGCTGCCGGCAAGGCCGGTGAGGATGCCGCAGATGATCACCGCGCGGTAGCGCAGCCAGGCGACCGAGATGCCGGCGGTGTCGACCGCCGCCGGGTTCTCGCCGACGGCGCGCAGCCGCAGGCCGAAGCGCGTGCGGAACATCACCCACCAGGTGATTGGCACCATCGCGAAGGCGACATAGACCAGCAGCGTGTGCCCGGAGAGAATGTCCGCGTAGATCCGGCCGACGACCGGGACATCCCGCAGCGCCGCCGCGCCCGGCAGGTCGATCGCCTCGAAGCGGCCGCCGCCGAACAGGCTCGGCGTGCGCCCGCCCTGGCCGAACCAGCTCTGGCCGAGAATGATGGTCAGCCCGGCGGCGATGAAGTTGATGGCGACGCCCGAGACGATCTGGTTGCCGCGATAGGTGATCGAGGCAAGACCGTGGACGAGCGAAAAGCCGACCGCCGCGAGAATGCCGACGAGGAGCCCGACAAACGCCGACCCCCACACCGCGGCGGCCGAGGCCGAGGCGAAGGCGGCAATCAGCATCTTGCCTTCCAGGCTGATGTCGAAAATGCCGGAGCGTTCCGAATAGAGCCCGGCGAGCGCGGCGAAGAGCAGCGGCGTCGACAGACGGATGGTCGAATCGAGGACGTTGATCCAGGCGCCGAAATCCATCACCGCGCCTCCTCCACGTCGGCGCCGGCCGGCTCACCGGTGCGGAAGCGGATCCACTGATAGGCGGCGCCGACCCCGGGGCGGAACATGTTCTCCAGCGCGCCTGCGAACAGGATGACGAGGCCCTGGATGATGACGATCATGTCGCGCGAGATCGTCGGCATGTTGAAAGAGAGTTCCGCCCCGCCCTGATAGAGCACGCCGAACAAGAGCGCCGCGAGCACGATCCCGACCGGATGGCCCCGGCCCATCAGCGCGACGGCAATGCCGACGAAGCCAGCACCGCCCGGAAAATCGATCAGCAGCCGATACTGGTCGCCCATCACCGGGTTGAGCGCCATCAGCCCGGCGAGGCCGCCGGAAATCGCCATGGCGACGACGATCAGTCGGGTCTCCGACATGCCGGCGTAGCGCGCCGCGCGCGGCGAAAAGCCGAGGGTGCGGATTTCGTAGCCGAGCCGCGTGCGCCAGATCAGCACCCAGACCAGGAAGGCGGCGAGAAGCGCGACGAACAGCGAAACGTTGAGCGGCGCGCCGCCGAGCGACACGCCGAACAGGTCGAACAGGCCGCGCAGCTTGGGCAATTGCGCGCCGGCCTCGAAGGTCCGGGTTTCCGGCGCCATCGTCCCGGCCGGCTTCAGCACGTTGACGAGCAGATAGACCATCAGCGCGGCGGCGATGAAGTTGAACATGATCGTGGTGATGACGATGTGGCTGCCGCGCCGCGCCTGCAGCCAGGCGGGAATGAACGCCCAGGCCGCCCCGAAGGCGAAGGATAGACAGACGGCGAGCGGCAAATTCAACCACCAGGGCAGCGTGCCGCCAAGCGCCAGCGCCACCGTGGCAACGCCGAGGCCGCCCAGATAGGCCTGCCCCTCGCCGCCGATATTGAACAGCCCGGCATGGAAGGCGACCGCGACGGCAAGGCCGGTGAAGATGAAGCTGGTCGCATAGTAGAGCGTGAAGCCGATCCCCTCGCCATAGCCGAAGGCGCCGCGGATCATCAGCGCCGCCGCGTCGACCGGGCTTTCGCCGACGATCAGCACGACGAGGCCGGCGACCGCGAAGGCGACGATCAGATTGACCAGCGGAATCAGCCCGTAATCGATCCAGCCGGGCAGCTTGGCATAGGGACGGCTCATCGCGGCGCTAGTCTCCGCTGTTCAGAAGGTCGAGATGGCCCCGCGCGTCCAGCTTGAAGAACGGGTTATAAGCGAGCTCCCACAGATGGCCGTCCGGGTCGCGGAAATTTCCGGAGAAGCCGCCCCAGAAGGTTTTCGCCGGCGGCTTGACCGCGCGCGCTCCCGCCGCGACCGCCCTGTCATAGGCCTCGACGACCGCTTCCTCGGAGGCAAAGTTCACTGCCAGCCCGGCGGAACCGGAACCGGCCGGCAGCTCGCCCTCGCCGCCATCGGCGATCATCTCGCCGCGCTGCCAGAGCGCCAGGACGATCGCCTCGCCGACCATGAAGGCGGTCGATTCCACGCTCTGCCGCGCTTTTTGCCAGCCGAGCGCCTCATAAAAGGTGACGGAGCGGGTGACGTCCTCGACGCCGAACGTGACCAGACAAATCCGCGCGTCGTTCACTCTGCCGCCTCCCGCTGTTCGACGCCCGCCATCAGGCAGCCAAGATCGCCCTCGTCCGCGTCCGGGCTGCGTTCGCCGACGATGCGGCCGGAAAACATCACCAGCACCCGGTCCGACAACGCCCGGATCTCGTCGAGTTCGACCGAAACCAGCAGGATCGCCTTGCCGGCATCGCGCATCTCGATGATGCGCCGATGGATGAACTCGATCGCCCCGACATCCACGCCGCGCGTCGGCTGGCCGATCAACAGCAGGTCGGGATCGCGCTCCATCTCCCGCGCCAGCACGATCTTCTGCTGGTTGCCGCCGGAAAAGCTCGCGGTCTTCAACCGGCAGTCCGGCGGGCGGATGTCGTAGGCGGCAATCTTCTTCGCCGCATCCCGGCGCATGGCATCGAGATCGAGCAGCCAGCCCTTTTGGAAGGCCGGGTCGCGCTGATAACCGAGGATGGTGTTCTCGTTCCCCTCGAAGGCCAGCACCAGCCCGGTATTGTGGCGGTCCTCCGGCACATGGGCGCAGCCGATGTCCCGTATCGCGGCGGGGTCGGCCTCGACGGTCGGATCGATGGCCCGGCCGAGCATCTCGATGCGCCCGGCTTCCGCCTTGCGGATGCCGGCCAACGCCTCCAGCAGTTCGGACTGGCCGTTACCGGCCACCCCGGCGATGCCGACGATCTCCCCCGCGCGCACCGTGAAGGAGACGTTGTCGACCATGACGACACCACGCCGGTCGCGCACCGTCAGCCCGTCGACCTTCAGCTTCACGTCCTTCGGCGCCGCGTCGCCCTTGTCGACGGTCAACAACACGCGCCGGCCGACCATTAGCTCCGCGAGTTCCTCGACCGAGGTCTCCGCCGTCGTTTTCGTCGCCACCATTTCGCCCTGCCGCATCACCGATACCGCGTCGGTGATCGCCATGATCTCGCGCAGCTTGTGGGTGATCAGGATGATCGTCTTGCCGGCGTCGCGCAGCTGTTTCAGCACGGTAAAGAGGTGATCGGCCTCGGCCGGGGTCAACACGCCGGTCGGCTCGTCGAGGATCAGGATGTCGGCGCCGCGATAGAGCGCCTTGAGGATTTCCACCCGCTGCTGCCGGCCGACGGGTAGTTCCTCGACGATCGCGTCCGGGTCGACGTCGAGCGAATGGTCGGCTTCCAGACGCTTCAGTTCGGCCCGCACCTTGGCGATGCCGGCGGCCAGTAGCGGCGACTGTTCGGCGCCGAGCATGACGTTTTCGACGACGGTGAAATTCTCGACCAGCATGAAATGCTGGTGGACCATGCCGATACCGGCGGCGATCGCCGCGTTCGGATCGGCGATCTCGACCGTCTTCCCGCCGACGCGGATTTCACCGGAATCGGCCTGGTAGAAGCCGTAGAGGATCGACATCAGCGTCGACTTGCCGGCGCCGTTCTCGCCGATGATGCCGTGGATCGTGCCGCGCGCGACAGTGAGGTTGATGCGCTTGTTCGCCCGGACGATGCCGAAGCTCTTGTCGATGTCGATCAGTTCGATCGCCGGATCGGGCATACGCTCACTCTGGACTGACGCTGATCGCGGGAGCCTATAGCATCGCTTTGAAAAGTGGGAACCGGTTTTCGGATAAAACAATGCCGGGTATGGAAGAGCAAAGAAACCGCGCAAGGCGACCGTCGACGAATGACCCGAGGAGAGACATGACCGCTTCGACCAACAGAAAGGCGACAAGGCGCCCCGAGCCCGGTGAGCGCGGCGCCTACCGCGCTTTCATGCCGCTGACCACGCGCTGGGCCGACAACGACGTCTATGGCCACATGAACAATGTCGTCCATTATTCCCTGTTCGATACGGCGGTGAATGGCTGGCTGATCGAAAACGGCTTCCTCGACATCCATGCCGGGGCGCAAATCGGCCTCGTCGTGGAGACCGGCTGCCGCTATCATGGCGAACTCGCCTTTCCGGACCCGGTCATTGCGGGCATTCGGGTTGCGAGACTGGGACAGTCGTCGGTGCGGTACGAGGTCGGCCTGTTTCGCGGCGAGGCTAAGATTGCGTCGGCCGAGGGCTTCTTCGTCCATGTCTATGTCGACCGGGCGACGCGGCGGCCGTCGCCGATCGCGGGCCGGTTGCGGGCCAAACTTGCGGAGATCGTGGCATGAGCGAGAAACAGGCAGAGATCAGCGAGCGCATCCAGGATCTGGAGATCATGGTGGCGCATCAGGCGCAGACGATCGAGGAATTGTCGGAGGAGCTGCGCCGCGCCTTCGAGACGATCGAGCGGATGCAGCGCTCGCTCAAATCCCTCGGCCATCGCTTCGATACCCTGGAAGAGGTCGCGACGCCCGGCCCCGAAAACACCAAGCCGCCGCATTACTGAGGGCGGACGGCCGGGTTTCGGTTGCGCCCGCCGCCCCGGTGCCGGAACTGGCGCCCCTCTCGCCCCTTGTGGGAGAGAAGGCGCCGAGCCGCTATGCCGGGCGTCATTCTCAGGCCTCGACGATTGGCCAAACCGTCCAACACGGTCGTCATCCCGGCCTTGAGCCGGGACCCATTCCAAACCGCTGAAGCCGCCGATCCGTGGCCGGGCAGAGATCGCCCTTCGTGTGAGCGAGTGAAGAGCGGACTGCCGAGATGGCCTGGCGAGGCGTGCACAATGCTCTGCTTGTCGGACGGCTTCACGAGATCGGAGTTGACGAGAACGAGCGAAACCTGCGGAATAAGGTGTCTCGGGTGAAACTCACCGCAGGATTCTTGCTACAATGCCTTACCGCCATTGGTGTGCAGCAATTGCAGTTGGATTGAGCGTTGGCATTACCGCGCTAGGGCAAGCCCAGGAGAAGGCAGACCGTAGCAACGGGCAGGCTGAAGACAGCCAACATGCCGCCGATAAAGCGTCTTTTTCGATCCCTATTAACGTGATCCAGAACAAGGCCGAGGCCGAGGCTGCCCAGCGCCGCGAAAAGGAAGCCGCTGAGAGGGAGAAGGCCGACCTTCTTGCCCAGCAGGGAATGGACGCCTCCACACGCGCGATGAACGAAGCCACTCAGGATATGAGGGACTACGCGCTCTATTCCACATTGCTTGTCGGCGTCGGAACGACCCTTCTTTTCGTTACCCTTTCCCTCACTTGGCAAGCCAACAGGGCCGCTCAATCGGCTGTTGCCGTAACCCGCGAAATTGGTGAGGCTCAAACGAGGTCTTACCTCACCTGCACCTCTGGCCGTTTGCGGAAGAGTGCCGTGAAAGGATGCATGGCGATCAAGGTTGAGGCGCGCCTTCAGAACGGCGGACAATCTCCAGCGTTCGGTATCCGTATAAGCGGACAAGTATCCATTAATGGCACGGCCATCCATCCGCCGTTCAATGTGTTCGCGCATTCCTCTATTGTGGACGCTGGTAAAGAGAGGACCGCTGAAAGTCAGGACTGGATATTCCGTGACATTAAGGGCTTTGGTCCATCCCTTCCAAAAGGAAGCCGGTACGGTGTTATGGGTACTATCCATTGGCGAGACGTGTTTGGCAGAGGTCACGAAACCGAATTCGAACTTCGCCAGACCAACGGCGGATGGATGAACGAGAACATGGGCGTTATCGATTATGACATGGAAGGCGCCTCGACCGTCATGCGCATTGACGGGCGCGATATGAGACGCAGTGCTGACAATGAGGCAAGCCAACTTTAAGCACGTCCAACCTATCGCCACCTCCGGGCTTGGTGCATTTGCTACATAAGGGCGTGAAAAGGCTTTCTCTCCCACCCCTTCGACAGGTTCAGGAGGGCGCCAAGCCGCTATGCCGCGCGTCATCCTCAGGCTTCGATCATTGGCGAAATGGTCCAATACGGTCGTCATCCCGGCCTTGAGCCGGGACCCATTCCAAACCGCCGAAGCCGCCAAACCGTCGCCGAACAGGCTCCCCCCTAAGGCAGCCGGGCGATCCGCTCGGTGAGCAGCGCAAAATAGGCGTCGGCATCGCCGGAGCGCACCCAGACGGCGTTTTTCGGCCGGTCGGTGACGCCCCAGTAATCGCAGACGGTCATCCCCCGCGTCAGCGGGCTGGCGGTTTCGATCGCCACATTGACCGACCGGCCGGTGAAGATCTCCGGCTTGAGCACGAAGGCGGTGACGCACGGATCGTGCAGCGGCGCGCCCTCCCAGCCGTATTTCTCCACGTCGAACCGCGCCGAAAAGCCCAGCATAGCCGCCACCGCCGCGCCCGACCGGTTGCCGAGATCGCCGAACGCGGCGATCCGCGACCGGGTCGAGCGCATCTGGTGAGTCACGTCGAGCGGCAGCACCGTGATCGCCGCGCCGCTGGCGAAGACGATCGCCGCCGCCTCCGGGTCGACGAAGATGTTGAACTCGGCTGCCGGCGTGATGTTGCCCGCCTCGAAACAGCCGCCGCCCATCAAGACGATGTCCTTCAGCCGCGCCGCGATGTCCGGCGCCTTGGTCATGGCAATGGCGACATTGGTCAGCGGCCCGAGCGCCAGCAGGCGGATCGTGCCGGGCGGATGCGCGCGGATCGTCTCGATCAGAAAGTCGACGCCGTGAGCATCCCGGGCGGCAAGCGTCGGCTCCGGCAGATCGGGTCCGTCGAGCCCGGTCGGTCCGTGGACGTGCTCTGCGGTCACCAGATTGCGCAGCATCGGCCGCTCGCATCCGGCGTGGACCGGCACCTCGGTGCGGCCGGCGAGTTGCAGGAGTCGCAGCGCGTTGCGGGTGGTATGGTGCAGCGGAATGTTGCCCGCGACCGTGACGATGCCGAGGATGTCGATCTCGTCGGGCGAGGCCAGCGCGGTCAGGATCGCCACCGCGTCGTCCTGTCCCGGATCGGTATCGAAGATCACTTTTTCGGCCATGCGACGTCACTCCAGCACGTTGTTCCGCGTCCCGATATCATCGGGATCGTCGGGCAGAAAGAGCTTGGGTGGGTGCCGGGCTGCTTCGCACACGGTCGGCGCGGTGCGGCCAGGCACCGCAGAAAAAAGGCGCCCCGGAAGGGACGCCTCGCTACGGTGATGTTTCACAACACGTCAGTAAGGGCAGGACGAATCCGTCGAGTAATCGTGGACCTCGATCTCGCCGGCGATGATCTTCGCCTTGGCCGCTTCGGCCGCGGCCTTCATCTCCTCGGTGACGAGCTCGGCGTTGTTCTCGTCCATGGCGTAGCCGACGCCATCCTGTTCCAGCCCGAGCGTGACGGTGCCCGCCTTCCAATTCCCCTTCGCCGCGTCCTCGAAGGTCGAATAGACGGCGTTGTCGACGCGCTTGACCATCGAGGTCAGCACCTTGCCCGGAAACAGGCCGTTCTGGTTGGAATCGACCCCGATGCCGTATTTGCCGGCGTCCGCGGCCGCCTGCATCACGCCGATGCCGGTACCCCCGGCGGCGTGGAAGACGACGTCGGCGCCCTGGTCGATCTGGGACTTCGCCAGTTCGCCGCCGCGCACCGGATCGTTCCAGGCCGCGCCGGTGCTGCCGGTCATGTTCTCGATGACCTTGGCGTCGGCGGAGACCGACTTGACGCCGCCCTTGTAGCCGCAGGCGAATTTGGAGATCAGCGGGATATCCATGCCACCGACGAAGCCGACGGTGCCGGTCTCCGACTTCATCGCCGCGAGGATGCCGACGAGATAGGAGCCCTCTTCCTCCTTGAACAGGATCGATTGCACGTTCGGCGCCTCGACGACGGCGTCGATGATAGCGAATTTTGTGTCCGGATATTCCTTCGCCACCGCCTCCAGCGCGGCGGCCTGGCTGAACCCGACGGAGATGATCGGGTTCGCCCCGTCGCGGGCGAAGCGGCGCAGCGCCTGCTCGCGCTGGGCGTCGTTGACGATCTCGAATTCGCGGTATTCGGTGCCGGTGTCGGCCTTGTATTTCTCGGCGCCGTCATAGGCGCCCTCGTTGAAGGATTTATCGAACTTGCCGCCGAGATCGTAGAGGATCGCCGGGGCGAATTCTTCGGCCGACGCCGCGGTGACCGACAGGATGGAGGTGGCGAGAAGCCCGGCCAGGAACTGTTTCATGAAGTGTCCGATCCCTGTTTGCAGATGATGGGTCTCAAAACCGCCGATTGTCGGCGGCGGGACGCCACGGCGCCGCAAGGCGGGCCGTGCCTGCTAGGAGACT
Organism: Aurantimonas sp. A3-2-R12; assembly: GCF_036016755.1. Classification (NCBI taxonomy): domain Bacteria; kingdom Pseudomonadati; phylum Pseudomonadota; class Alphaproteobacteria; order Hyphomicrobiales; family Aurantimonadaceae; genus Aurantimonas; species Aurantimonas sp. A3-2-R12. The sequence continues at coordinate 32,456 of NZ_JAYXIH010000043.1, forward strand.
GGCACGGCCCGCGCCGAGAATCATCTGAAATCCGCGACGATGGAAAACGGGTTCCCCCGCGTTTGATATCACCCTGCCTTGTCCGCAGAGAAGGATCGCCGCAGGGAGCGCTATTCCGCCGCCTCGGTCTTCAGCCCGATCGGGCAGGAGATTCCGGTGCCGCCGACGCCGCAATAGCCGCTCGGGTTCTTGGCGAGATATTGCTGATGGTAGCCCTCGGCGTAATAGAATTCGGTCGCGGGCTCGATCTCGGTGGTGATCGTTCCCTTGTGCCCGGCCTTGGCGAGCGCCTGCTGATAGGCCGTTCGCGACGCGGTGGCGGCATCGAACTGCGCCTGCGAGGATGTGTAGATGCCGGAGCGATACTGGGTGCCCATGTCGTTGCCCTGGCGCATCCCTTGCGTCGGGTCATGACCTTCCCAGAATTGCGCGAGCAGGCTTTCGTAGGAGACCACCGCCGGATCGAAGACGACCAGCACGACCTCGTTCTGGCCGGTCTGGCCGGTGCAGACCTCCTGATAGGTCGGGTTCGGCGTCGCGCCGGCCGCATAGCCCGCCGCCGTCACCTGGACGCCGGGTAGCTGCCAGAACTTCCGCTCCACGCCCCAGAAGCAGCCCATGCCGAAGATCGCCATTTCCAGCCCCTCCGGGAACGGCGGCTTCAATGGGTGGCCGTTGACGAAATGGGTCTCGGCGGTCTCGATCGGCTCGGCCCGTCCTGGCAGCGCCTCTCCGCCCACCGGCAGCTTCATTTTCTTGGAAAACATATCGAGAATATACATGAACTACTCCTTGTTCGGCGCCCAGGGCGCCAGCGGACAGGCATCAGCGGACCAGACGGCGGCGGTTCTTGCGCTCGCGGCCGGCGAGCAGCAGGGCCAGCCCCGCGACACCGGCGGTGATCGAGACCGACCAGCGGCCGATTTCGGCGAGCATGGCGGCCACCGTCGCGCTCTGGACACCGGACGGCTCCAGGCTCCCGCCCATCATCGCCAGCGCCTCCGTCACGCTCATCAGACGCGTGACTTGATCGGCGAGCGAGCGGGCGATGTCGCCGACGGCGAACACGACGGCAATGGCCAACAGGAGGCTGCCGATCAGACGCACCAAAAACCGCATGAACCTGTCGCTCCCATCCTGTTACTTGGCGACCCGTCGCGCCACGGCGCCGCCCTCCGCCCGCGCAGAGATTGGAATAGCCGCGGGACCGCCGTCACCTGCTTGGATACCATGTGGGGATTGCCCCCGTCGGCGGCAATGTAGCGCCCTTGCGACCAGCCCGGAAGTTTGCTGAATTCGCGGGTTGAACCGCGGAGCGTTCTGGCTATAGTCCGCGGCTGTTCGAGACAGGGCATCGACCCCGGCGTTTCGCTTCGCCGGTCTGTCCGGCGCGGATGAATTCCGGAGAGGGATGTCGTTGCCGAGAGGCGACGAGAGCGGGATGCAACCTCCCGCTTTTCGGCTCGAATGCACGGAGAGGTGGCCGAGTGGTTGAAGGCGCACGCCTGGAAAGTGTGTATACGGGAGACCGTATCGAGGGTTCGAATCCCTCTCTCTCCGCCACAACCCGCATAAGTCATTGACGCGGATAGAGTATTTCAGCCATCGCCGTTGGTAGCCGTAGACCCTGGTACAGAAACCTGGTCCAGACGGTTGATCATGCCCCGTTCGTTAAAGCGCGTCACGCGGCGTGGCGATGTGTTCTACTTCCGCATGGCGGTGCCGGCTCGTCTGCGCTCGATCATCAAGCAATGGGAGATTAAGGTTTCTCTTCGAACATCGGACCCCCTGACGGCGAAAGTTCGTGGCCGGTGGCTGTCGAACGCCATGGATGTGTACTTCGAGGACCTGACGCGTATGCCGGCACCATCGTTCGAAACCGTACAGAGCGCTCTACGGGATCACTTCCAGACATGCCTGAACAAGGCGCTGGAGCACGCGCATCTGCTCCCGACGGACCCGCTGATCGACCTGACGAGGGAGCGCCAGGCCTTCATCCAGCCCGATCGCGCCGGCGCTGCCCAAGCGTTGCGCCACGTCGCCGACCAGCTCCGGGCAAAGTGTCCCAAGCTCGGCACTTTCATCGACGAC
>NZ_JAYXIH010000044.1:0-34214 GCF_036016755.1 Aurantimonas sp. A3-2-R12
AAGGTGACGCAGCAGAACGCGGCGATGGTGGAGGAGGCGACGGCGGCGAGCCAGACCTTGTCCAACGAGACCGAGGAACTGGCGAGCGCGATGGCGCAGTTCAAGACCGCCGGCTCGGCCGGCTCTGGGCGGGGTCAGGCATCGCGGTCGGGTGGCAACGCCGCCGCCAACCGGGCACGGCCGGCCACGCCATCGCGCGGCGTACCGCAGATGAAGACCACCGGAACGGGCGGCGCTGCCCGTGCCGAACAGACCAACACCGACAGCTGGGAAGAGTTCTGATGGCGAAAAAACCAACACGTGCAGGGGCGGCGGTGGAACTCCCTGGCATCCTCGATCTGAAGGCGGCAGGCCCGCTCTTCGACCAACTCCTGACGTTGCGGGGCAAGCCGGTCACGGTCGATGCCGCCAGCGTGGAGAAGGTGGGTGCACAGTGCATCCAGATTCTTCAGTCGGCCGCGGCGACGTGGCACGCGGATGAGGTCGCATTCACCATCGTCGAACCGTCGGAGACGTTCCGCTCCGGACTCGACCTTCTCGGTCTTTCGGAAATCTTGAGCCAAAAGGACATCGCGGCATGAGCAGGACAATTCTGACGATCGACGATTCGCGAACCATGCGCGAGATGCTGCGCGCGACGCTGACATCGTCCGGCTTCGTCGTGGTCCAAGCCGAGGACGGCGCCCACGGCATCGAGGTTCTGCAGGGGATGGAGGTCGAGCCCGACGTTATCATCACCGACATCAACATGCCGCGCAAAGACGGGTTTCAGTTCATCGAAGAGGTGCGCGAAGATCCCAGTCGCCGGGCGATCCCGATCCTTGTCCTGACCACCGAAAGCGACGCGGAAAAGAAGCAGCGCGCGCGCCTCGCCGGAGCGACCGGCTGGATCGTCAAGCCATTCGATCCGGTCAAACTGCTCGATGCGATCAACCGCGTCGCAGCGTAATCATAATTCGGAAAGCGCCTGGCAAGCTTGAGACCGTAACAACGGTCCGACTTCCAGGTTCGAAGGCGAGAATAGGGTAGCACAATGGACGCGATGGCTGAAATCCGGCAGACCTTTTTCGAGGAATGCGCCGAGCAGCTTGCCGAACTCGAGGCAGGTCTGCTCGCGATCGAAAACGGCGAGGCTGACGCCGATACGGTAAATGCCGTTTTCCGCGCCGTGCACTCGATCAAGGGCGGCGCCGGCGCCTTCAGTCTGGATGACCTCGTCCGTTTCTCCCACATCTTCGAGACGACGCTCGACGAACTCCGGTCGGACCGGCTGGAAGCGAGCGATGTCGTCATCAAGGTCATGCTGCGGGCGGCCGATGCCTTGGCCGATCTGGTGACGGTCGCCCGTGACGGCGGCACGGTCGATGCGTCCCGCAACGAGGGCCTGGCCGCCGAGCTCAAGGATCTGGTCGCGGCCGCCAAGGGCGAAACCCCGGCGGAAGCTGCCGCCGATGTGCCGGAATCAGACGCCGCCGCCGATAGCGCGGACGACGACTTCGGCTTCGTCCCCGTCGCCGTCGACCTCGACGAACTGATCGGCGGCGGTGGCGGTGGCGACCAGGCCTATCGGATCATCTTCCGCCCGCACGCCGCCCTCTATGCCAAGGCGAACGACAGTGTTCGCGTCCTCCGGGATCTGCTCGAACTGGGCGAGGGCAATGTCCAGTGCGACACGAGCGAGATTCCGCTCCTGTCCGATCTCGATCCCGAGGGCGCCTATTTCACCTTTACCGTCGATCTGACGACGGCGGAGGGCGAAGAGAAGATCCGCGAGGTCTTCGAATTCGTCGAAGACGATTGCGACCTGTCGATCGAGCGACTGCTGGATTCCGATACCGAGTCGGCGGATGGCGCCGTCGATGTCGATTCGGACCTGGCCGACCTTCTGGCGAGCCTGCGTGGCGAAGCGGCGAGCGAGGCGGCTGCCGACGAGGCACCGGCGGCCAAAGCTCCCAAGGCGGACAAGCCCAAGGCATCCAAGCCGGTGATGGCAGACCAGCCCGCGCCGGCGCCGGCGGCCGCGCCGGAAGCGGCGGCCGCATCGTCGGCCAGCGCTCCGGTGGAGAAACCGGCGAAGGCCGATGCGAGCGAGGCCAAATCCGGCAATGTCGGCGGCAGTCCGGCCCAGACCATCCGTGTCGATCTCGAACGCGTCGACCGGCTGATCGATCTGGTTGGCGAGTTGGTCATTCATCAGGTCATGCTCTCGCAGCGCACCTATCAGGCGGGGCTTGCCCGCGCCTCGGAAGTCGCCGTCGGCCTCGACGAACTCGAACAGCTGACCCGGGAGATCCAGGACAGCGTCATGGCGATCCGCGCGCAGCCGGTGAAATCGGTGTTCCAGCGCTTGCCGCGGCTGGCCCGCGAGGTCGCGGAAATCTCCGGCAAGACCGTCCGTCTGGTCACCGAGGGCGAGTGGACCGAGGTCGACAAAACCGTGATCGAGCGGCTTGCGGATCCGTTGACCCACATGCTCCGCAACGCCATCGACCACGGGTTGGAAAAGCCCGATGTGCGACTGGCGGCCGGCAAGTCGGAAGAGGGCACGGTCAAGGTCGCGGCGATGCACCGCTCCGGCCGGATTGTCATCGAAATCTCCGATGACGGCGCCGGCATCAACCGCCCGAAAGTGCGCGAGATCGCGATCTCCAAGGGCCTGGTCGCGGCCGAGGCCAATCTTTCGGACGAAGAGATCGACAACCTCATCTTCATGCCGGGCTTTTCGACGGCAAGCGAGATCTCCGAGTTGTCGGGCCGCGGCGTCGGCATGGATGTCGTGAAACGTTCGATCCAGGCTTTGGGCGGGCGTGTCTCGATCACCTCCAAACCCGGAAAGGGCTCGACCTTCACCATGAGCCTGCCGCTGACGCTGGCGGTGCTGGACGGGATGATCGTGACCGTCGGGGACCAGACGGCTGTGGTGCCGCTGACGGCCATCATCGAGACGCTGCAGCCGAAGCCGGAAGAAGTGAAGGGGTTTGGCGGCGATGCGCGGCTGATCAAGGTGCGCGACGCCTTCCTGCCCCTCGTCGATGTCGGCCGCGAACTGGCCTACACCATGACCCCGACCAATGCGACGACCGGTGTCGCGATCCTCGTGGAAGCAGAGAACGGCACCCGCTCGGCGCTTCTGGTGGACGCCATCCAGGGGCAGCGCCAGGTCGTCATCAAGAGTCTTGAAGCCAATTATCGCCGCGTGCCGGGAATCGCCGCCGCGACGATCCTCGGCGACGGGCGCGTCGCTCTCATTCTCGATGTCGACGTGATCGTGGCGACGTCGCGCACTGACGGCATTCACAGCAACGGACTTCAGCAGGCAGCGGAGTGAAATCGATGACAAACCAAATTGCCAATCCCGCCGAGAACGACAACAAGGGCGAGGGAAACGGCCGCGAGCTGATCGCCTTTCGGATCGGGGAACAGGAATTCTGCGTCGACATCATGTCGGTGCGCGAGATTCGCGGCTGGACGGCGGCAACGCCGCTTCCGCATGCGCCCTCCTATGTGAACGGGGTGATCAATCTGCGCGGCGCGGTGCTGCCGATCGTCGATCTCGCCGCAAGGCTTGGCTTCGCCAGGACGGAAGCGAGCGCGCGCAGCGTCATCATCGTAGTGCGTGCCGAGCACCAGTTGTTCGGCCTGCTCGTCGACGCCGTCTCCGATATCCTGACAGTCACGGACGATGCACTGCAACCGACGCCCGATATCGCTTCGGAACTGGCGAAACAGTTCGTCAGGGGCGTCATGGCGATCGAGGGACGCATGATCTCGCTGATCGCAACGGACAATGTCTTGCCACAACTGCAAGCTGCAGCTTGAGCTAAGACTACCCTAAACCCTCCGCAGGGAGGTACGAAATCGGGTGCTGCCCCGTCTGGCCCGGCGCAATCGCGCCGAACGCCGACGGCTGGCCATGGAGTAACACGCTGTGAGTGTTGACAGACAGCAGGAGAAGACCGTGAGGCCGCGAGGCTCAGCGTCCGCTTCGATCGTCGCCGGCGAGTTCCCGATGACGGAAGCCGACTTTATGAAGATCGCGGAAATGCTCTACGAGGACGCGGGCATCCACCTGACAACGTCCAAGGCGACGCTGGTCTATTCGCGTCTGTCGAAGCGGTTGCGCAGTCTCGGCATGCGCAGCTTCAAGGACTACTGTGCACTGGTGAACGATGCCGGCGGCGCCAGCGAGCGCATGACCATGCTCGCCTCGCTGACGACGAACGTCACGCAGTTCTTTCGCGAGCAGCACCATTTCGATCACCTGCGTGAACACTTCCTCCCACCGCTGCTGAATGCCGCCAAGAGCGGTGGGCGCGTGCGCCTGTGGTCGGCGGGATGTTCAACCGGACACGAGCCCTATTCGATCGCGATGACGCTGCTCTCGCTCATGCCGGATGCGGCGGACCACGATATCCGCATTCTCGCCTCCGATATCGATCCCAATGTCGTGGCCACCGGCCGGGCAGGGGTGTACGCATCCAGCGAACTGACCGCCGTGCCGGCCGATATGCGGCGCCGCTGGTTCCGGTCGGCCAGCCCGGATAGTGGCGCACCCGCATCCGGCAGCGTCAACGAGATGGCGTTCGAGGTGGTCGACGCCATGCGCGATCTCGTGTCGTTCCGAGAATTGAACCTGATCGGCCAGTGGCCGATGAAGGGCAAGTTCAACGCGATCTTTTGCCGCAACGTCACGATCTATTTCGATCAGCAGACGCGAGAACGCGTGTGGAGCCGCTTTGCCGAGCGCATCCAGCCGGGCGGCTTTCTCTATGTCGGCCATTCCGAACGGCTGGCGGGAGAGGCGGCCAAGGTGATGACCTATGACGCCAACACCTCCTATCGCAAGACGGCGTGAGGGCGGTTCGATGACTGAATCCCGTCTCAGCCCCACACCGAACCATCGTGATGTGCGCGCGCATCGCGCCGGCAATAGCGCCGGCGCGCCGTGGCTTGGCGATTCGTCAGGCGGCTGCGCCACCGGAAAAAGGAAAGCGTGAGCATGTCACCTGCCAGAGTCTTAGTGGTCGACGATTCCATGACGATGCGCGCGCTCATTCGCCATGCGTTGAATAGCGACCCGGGAATCGAAGTGGTCGGCGAAGCAGCCGATCCCTTTGAAGCACGCAAGAAGATGAAGGCGCTCGATCCCGACGTCGTGACCCTGGACGTCGAGATGCCGAACATGAACGGCATCGAATTCCTCCAGAAGATCATGACGTTGCGCCCGACGCCGGTGATCATGGTGTCCAATCTGACTGCGCCGGGGGCCGCCGTCACGCTGGAGGCTTTGGAACTCGGCGCTTTCGACTGCATCGCCAAGCCAGGCGCCAGTAGCAACACCTTCGACATCCTGCCCAACCTGATCAAGGAGGCCAACCGCGCCAAGGCCGGTCTGGTCAAACGCCGTCTGGCTGCCGTCGAGCATCCCGGTAACGGCACGGCGAATAAAACTCTGGCGCGTTCCCAATCCGGCCCGGACCTCATCGGCATCGGATCCTCGACGGGCGGCGTCGAGGCGTTGATGCAGGTTCTCGCCGAATTTCCCGCCGACTGCCCCCCGACGCTCATCGTTCAGCATCTCCCGGCCGCCTTCACCGCCTCCTTTGCGGCACGGCTCAACCGGATTTGTCCCGCCCATGTCAGCGAGGCCAAGGACGGCGAAGCGATTCGTCAGGGCCATGTCTACCTGGCTCCGGGCGGCAGCCGTCACATGATGCTGCGAAAGGGCACCCAATTGACCATCGCGCTGGTGGCGGACGACCCGGTCTGCGGACACCGACCGTCGGTCGACGTGCTGTTCGCGTCGATCGCCAAGAATTTCAAGGACCGGTCGACAGGCGTAATCCTCACCGGGATGGGCCGGGACGGCGCGCAGGGGCTTTTGGAAATGCGGAAGGGAGGGTCCCGGACCCTCGCTCAGGACGAGGAAACCTCGCTCGTCTACGGCATGCCGCGCGTCGCATATGAGATCGGCGCCGCGCAAAAGCGACTGCCGCTGTCGCGCGTGGCGCGGGAGATATTCGTATGAACCGCTCGCAAAGCGAAACCTCTATAAAAAACGCAGCGAAATTGAGGATAGATTCATCAAATTCGCTTGTAATGCGGTCGAAAGGAACAACGCCATGGGCATTGTAGATCAATTGAAGGTTCTGATCGTCGACGATCATAGAACAAGCCGCATGCTCATTCGTGATGCGCTGGAACAACTTGGTATCAAGAACATCGTCTTTGCGGTCGATGGTGAAGAGGCGTTGCGGACGATGATGTCGGCCCCGTGCCACATTATCATCTCGGACTTCAATATGCCCAAGCTCGACGGTATCCAGCTCTTGAAGGCGGTGCGATCCTACGCGCCGACCAAGAAGACGCCGTTTATCATCCTGACCGGCGCGGGCGACCGGGAGCTGGTGCAGAAGGCCGCGCAGCTCGGCGTCAACAACTTTCTGGCCAAGCCTATCACCGTGCCTGTGCTCAAGAAGACCATGGAAGCCGTCGTCGGACGCCTGCAATAATGACGGGACGAAGCGAAGGGCGACGCGTCCATGTCATGCAAGGCGAAGCCAAGGTCGACGAAGGTCCGGATACCATCCTGACCACGCTTCTGGGCTCGTGTGTTGCGGCCTGCATCCGGGATCCGGGCGCAGGTGTCGGCGGGATGAACCACTTTCTGCTGCCCGGTAGCAGCGGTCAGGAGGGCGCGCGCGCCGAGAGCTTCGGTCTTTATCTGATGGAGCTCTTGATCAACGGGCTGCTGCAGCGCGGCGCGCGGCGCGGGCATCTCGAAGCAAAGCTGTTCGGCGGTGCGCGGGCGATGGACGGTCTGTCCGAGGTCGGCTCGAAGAATGCCGCTTTCGCTGAGCGTTTCCTGCAGATGGAGAACATCACCTATCTGGGCGGCAGTCTCGGCGGGGGGGTGGGCCGGCGGATCGAATATTGGCCCCATACGGGTCGGGCTCGGCAGATTTTCTTCGAAAAGGCGGCAATGCCCGTCATCCAGGTCGCGCCTCCTATCAGAAAGCCTCAGTCGATCGGAGAAGTCGAACTATTCTGACACGATCACAAGCCCGCGTGGACCACCCCAGCGTGATCCACCGAGCGCCCATCCCACTAACCGAAGCGTAGCATCATGACCACGAGCCCTCTGCCCGATCTGCTCAAGATCATTTCCGACGAGCTGAACGCTTTGGCGGAAATGACCGAAGCGATGCACGATCTGATCTGCACCGACCATCCGCGGCAGGACGCGCCTTACGTGCGCGCCGTGCAGAGCATCGATCGTACGCAGCAGACGCTCGAAAATCTCGCGACGTTTCTCGCTGTCGCCGGAGACCACGCTCCGGCCGAATACGAGGTCGCCCTGCAATCGGCGCTCGAAACGGTCCGTCTCGGCGATCTGAAACACCGGCTCGCGATTTCGCGTCAGGCGGTCAACGGCGCTGCGCGGCCAATCGACCCCGGCGGTGATCTCGAGCTGTTCGGCTAAAACATTCTCGGCCGGCTATTTCCGGCCCCGGTGTCGCGACGTGGATCATGCGGTGCCGGCAGGACGCTGGCAAGGCACGGCGTCACAGCTTGCTCCACCGCCGTCGACGACGCTCCGGCCATTCCCCTTCGCCCCGCATGCCGCTACCACGCCTCCACTGCCGCTGCCACTTGACGTAGATCAAGGCGCGGATGCCGGATTCATTCAAATATCCAAATATATCGTTTGGAATGACGAATGGAGGGCAGAGGATGGATCTCGCCTCATTGATGGACCGGTTCGGCGAGACGAACGTCCTGGTGGCGGGCGGTGTCATCATCGGCTTCATGTTCGGCGCCTTCGCCCAGCGCAGCCGCTTTTGCCTGCGTTCGGCCGTGATCGAATTCCGCCGCCGTGAACCCGGCGCCAAACTCGTCGTCTGGCTGCTGGGTTTTTCGGCGGCGCTGGTCGGCGTGCAGGCCGCGATTCTGGCCGGTTGGCTCGATGTCTCGCAAAGCCGGATGCTGGCGGTCGCCGGCAGCATGTCCGGCGCGGCGATCGGCGGTCTCCTGTTCGGTGTCGGGATGATCGCGTCGCGCGGCTGTGCCACCCGACTGCTCGTCCTATCGGCCACCGGCAATCTGCGGGCGCTGCTATCGGGCCTGGTTTTCGCGGTGTCCGCCCAAGCCGCCTATCGCGGCGTGCTGGCACCCCTGCGAAGCGAATTGTCGGGCTGGTGGCTGATCGACGGCGGACCGGACCGCGATATTCTCGCCTGGCTCGGTGTCGGGAACGAGGTCGGCCTCGGTATCGGCCTCGTCTGGTTGGCCGCCGGCATCGTCGTGGCGCTGCACAAGCGGGTTAGATCACAAATTTGGATCGGCGCGCTCGGCGTGGGCCTCGCCATCCCGGCCGGCTGGCTGTTCACCTACACCGCCTCGCAGACCGCGTTCGGGATCGTGCCGACGGAATCGCTGACCTTTTCCGGCCCATCCGCCGACCTCCTCATGCTCACCCTGAATTGGCCCGACCACGCGGTCGATTTCGCCATCGGCATCATGCCGGGCGTCTTCCTCGGCTCGTTCACCGCCGCGTTGCTGGCCGGCGAGCTCAAGATCGAGAATTTCGACGGCGGGCACACCATGCCGCGTTATATCTTCGGCGCGGTGCTGATGGGGTTCGGCGCCATGCTGGCGGGCGGTTGCGCGGTCGGCGCCGGCGTCACCGGCGGTTCCATCCTCGCGGTTACGGCCTGGACGGCGCTGATCGGCATGTGGATCGGCGCGATGCTGACCGACTGGGTCTTCGTTCGCCTCGGCGAGGAGACGGGATCGGTCTCCAGCCCGACGCTCTCCGGCGCGGCTCCGGTGGCCTGAAGAGCGGCCTACGGAACCAGGACGATCTTGCCGGTCGTTTGCCGGTTGTGAATGCGTTTGAGGACATCGGCGGCGTCGGCTAAGTTTGCCCGCTCTGAGACATGCGGAGCAATCCGTTCGTCCGTCGCCCACTCCATCAGTTCGCGCATATTGTCGGCGAACACCTCCGGCTCCTTGCGGGTGAAGGCGCCCCAGAACACGCCGACGACGCTGTAGCCTTTGACCAGGGCAAGGTTCACCGGAAATTGTGGGATCGTGCCCGAGGCGAAGCCGATGACGAGGAGGCGGCCGTTCCACGCCATCGATCGCGACACTGAGTCGAAGGCTTCGCCACCGACCGGATCGAAGGCGACGTCGACGCCCTTGCCGTCCGTCAGCCGCTTGATGTCGGCGCGAAGGTCGTCATAGCCGATCGCGACTTCGGCACCCTCCGAGACGGCCAGTGCCCGCTTGTCCTCGGAGGAGGCGACGGCGATGACCCTTGCGCCTATCGCGTTGCCAATCTGCACCGCCGCGAGCCCGGTGGCACCGGCCGCGCCGAGAACCAGCAGCGTCTCGCCGGGTTGCAGCTCCGCGCGCTGTTTCAGTGCGTGATGCGCGGTGCCGTACCCGCAGACCAAGGCGCAGGCCGCGCCGGCGTCCAGGCCATCGGGAAGCACCATGGCGGCGGCCTCGTCGACCATGACGCGCTCGGCATAGGCACCATTCTCGATATAGGCGACGACCCGATCGCCGAGCTTGAAGCGCTGGGCGTTCGGCCCGACCGCCACGATCTCGCCCGCCGCCTCCATGCCCGGAACGAAGGGCAGATCGGGCTTGGCTTGATATAAGCCCTGGACCAGCAGCCCATCCGGATAGTTGACGCCGATCGCCTCCGGCCGGACGACGACCTGGCTACCGGTGGGCGCGGGGGCGTCCACGTCCTTATAGGCGAGGTTGTCGATCGGACCGTAGCTCTCGCAGACGATGGCTTTCATGAAGCCTCCTTCATCTCGTCTTCAGTCGGTCGACCAATATGTTGCCGTCGCCCTGCATTTTGTATGTTTCCGCATCCGGGCAGATCCGGCAGCATTAACCACGACATGGCGGGGCGGACGGAGCGGCAACGATGAAGCGACTCGAATTCTCGTGGCACGCACTGGAGGCGCTCAGAGAACGAGAACTCAATGTAATGTGGATCGAGCGGGCCATCCGTGAGCCTGAGTGGACGATTCCCGACCCGCGCCGGAAGGGCGTGGAACGTCGGTTTCTTCGGATTCCCGAGCATGGGAAGCGTATTCTTCGCGTTGTTGTAGTGGAATCTCTGCACGAAATCCGCATATTAACGGCATTCTTCGATCGAAGGGCACGCCGGCCATGACACCAATCGTCCGTTACGACCGCGATGCCGACGCGGCCTATATCCGTTTTTCGCCGGAGCCCGTCATCGAGAGCGAAGAAGTCTCGGACGGCGTCGTCCTTGATTACGATGCCGACGGCCGCATCGTCGGCATGGAAGTCATGGAGGCGAGTCGCCACCTTTCTCCGACAGTTCTCACCGAAGCGGCATAAGCCTGCCGTCTCGGAGCGCGCGAGAGGCAGCCCCTCACACCTTCTCCTGCGTGTGCTTCTTGAGTTCCCAGCGCGCCACCTGCCGGCGATGCACGGCATCCGGCCCGTCGGCGAGCCGCAGCGTTCTGAGATGCGTCCACATGCGCGCCAGCGGCACATCCTGGCTGATGCCGCCGCCGCCATGCATCTGCACCGCCTCGTCGACGACCTTGAGCGCCATGTTCGGCGCCACGACCTTGATCTGGCTGATCCACGGCGCGGCGGCCTTGGCGTCGCCCTGATCCATCATCCAGGCCGCCTTGAGGCACAGCAGCCGCGCCATTTCGATATTCATGCGGCATTCGGCGATGATGTCGAAATTGGCTCCGAGCTGGGCCAGCTTCTTGCCGAAGGCCTCGCGCCGCATCGAGCGCTTGCACATCAGTTCCAGCGCCGCCTCGGCATGGCCGATCGCGCGCATGCAATGGTGGATGCGGCCGGGTCCGAGGCGCCCCTGGGCGATTTCGAAGCCGCGTCCCTCGCCGAGGATCAGGTTTTCCTTCGGTACCCTGACATCGGTGAAGCGGATATGCATATGGCCGTGCGGGGCGTCGTCTTCGCCATAGACCGTCAGTGCCCGCATGACCTCGACGCCCGGCGTGTCGGCGGGCACCAGGATCATCGAATGGCGCTGATGCTTGGGCTGGTCGTCGCCGCCGGTCTTGACCATCACGATATAGATCTTGCAGCGCGGGTCGCCGGCGCCCGTCGCCCACCATTTCTCGCCGTTGAGCACGTAGTCGTTGCCGTCGGCGACGCAGGACATGGCGATGTTGGTGGCGTCCGACGAGGCGACGTCCGGCTCGGTCATCAGATAGGCGGAGCGGATTTCACCATCGAGCAGCGGTTGCAGCCAGGGCTTCTGCTGCTCGGGCGTGCAATAGCGCTCGAACACTTCCATGTTGCCGGTGTCCGGTGCCGAGCAGTTGAAGGTTTCGGCGCCGAGATGCGTCTTGCCCATCTCCTCGGCGAGATAGGCGTATTCGACGATCGTCAGGCCGGAGCCGCGCTCGGAATCGGTCAGCCAGAAGTTCCACAGGCCGCGGCTCTTGGCCTTGGTCTTGAGACCTTCAAGAAGGTCCCGCTGGCGGTCGGTATAGACCCAGCGCTCGCCCTTCGACACTTCGGCGAGAAACTCCTCGCTCGCCGGGGCGATCTCATCCCGGATCATGTCGCGGACGGCGGCGTGGATCGGCTTCAGGCGGTCGGTCATGCCGAGGGCCATGTTGTTCATTGGTCGAATTCCTCCTCAAGAATGGCGCTGTCCGCACCGGCGCCGCGCAGGGCGAAATAGGCGATATCGCGGGCGATGGCCCGCCGGTCGCTAGCGGTCTCGTCGTCGCGCTCGCGATACCAGAAAACCGGTGAATTGAGCACCGAAAGAAACGCCTTGCCGGCGATCGACGCATCGCGGACGGCGCTGAGATCGCCCTCACGTGTGGCATCGGCGATGACGCCGCGGAACAGCATTTCGTAGCGGTCCCGCTCGGCGATGAGCCGCTCCAGCGTCGCGCGATCCTCGGGCGTCGACGGCCCGTTCACATGCCGCGAGACGCCCTGCAAGATGACGTTCTGAAAGTCGATACGCTCCATCATCGTCAGCACATGAGCCTCGGCCATGGCGCGCAGACGGGTGATGGCGCGATCCCGCGAAGCGGCGTGGGGCTCGACCGCAGCGAAGTCGAGCGCCATGCCGTGCTGACAGACGTCGAAGAACAGGTCGTTCTTGGAGCGGTAATAGTGGTAGACAAGGCCCTTGGTGGCCCCCATGCGCCGCGCGATATCGTCGATCGACGTCGCCGCGAGCCCCTTTTCGCCGAAGGCGCGGGCGGCGGCCGCCAGAAGCGCCGCAAGCGTCCCGTCGCATTCCGCCGCACTGTCGCGCGCGGCCGAAAAGTCGCGGTCGCGGCGCGAACGCGGGGAAGAGCTGGGAGGCCTACGCGCATCCTGTTCTTGCTCGCCGTCGTCGGCGTCCTGTTTTTCACTGACCATCGCTTCGCCACTGGACATACTCTTAGGTATGATGTCAATTGCGGGCGTTGAAAGTCCCTTGCGCGGGGTCGGCACACGTAGCCGGTCGATAGGAGAGGAACGCCGATGACGATGTCGATTCTGGACCGCCTGTTCGCGTTGAACGGCAAGACCGCGCTGGTTACGGGCGGCGCGACCGGCATCGGGCGGATGATCGCGACGGCGCTGGCCGGCGCCGGGGCGCGGGTCCTGATCGCCTCGCGCAAGGCCGAGGCCTGCGAGGCGACCGCCGCCGAGATCAACGCGGAGGGGCATCCGGGCACGGTCGAGGGTTTTGCCGGCGACTTGTCGAGCGAGGCGGGCGTCAAGGCGCTTGCCGCCGCGGTCCGGGAGCGTACCGACCGGCTGGAGATTTTGTTCAACAATGCCGGCGTCTCCTGGGGCTCACCCCTGGAGCAATTTCCCTACGACGCCTGGCAGAAGGTGCTCGGCGTCAATGTCGCGGGCCTGTTCACCGTGACCCAGCAGCTTCTGCCGTTGCTGGAGAAATCCGCAAGCGCCGACGATCCGGCGCGAATCGTCAATCTCGGCTCGGTGATGGGCGCGGCGCCGCTCAGCGAGAACGTCTATTCCTACGCGGCCTCGAAGGCGGCGGTGCATCATCTGACCCGCTGCCTCGCCAAGGAGTTGTCGGGCCGTCATATCACCGTCAATGCCCTTGCGCCCGGGCCTTTCCAGTCGAAGATGACGGCGTTCGCCACCGGCAGCGACGAAAAGGCCGCGGCGGTGGGGCGCGGCGTACCCATGGGCCGGATCGGCTCGCCGGACGATATTGCGGGGGCCGCGCTGTTTCTTTGCGGCCGCGGCGGTGCATATACCACGGGCGCGATCCTGCCGCTCGATGGCGGCATCGGGGTCGAAACCGGACACGAATTGTTCCAGGAGGGCTGATGGGACTGGATTCCGTCGCCGCAACCGAAGCGGCGCTCAGGGCGCGCCTCGTGCCGCTCGACGTCTATCGCGCGCATCTGGACGGCCACGCGTTCGTCTCCGACTGGGTGACCGTCGATCAGGCGAAGATCGATACTTTCGCGACGGCGACCCACGATCATCAGTTCATCCACGTCGATCCGGAGCGTGCCAAAGCCGAGACGCCGTTTGGCGGGACGATCGCCCACGGCTTCTTGACGCTGTCGCTGTTGTCGCCGCTCGCCTATGATGCGCTGCCGGGCGTCGAGACCACCAAGATGGGCATCAATTACGGCTTCGAGCGCGTCCGCTTTCTCAATCCGGTCAAGGCCGGACAGCGCGTGCGCGGCCGGTTCAAGATGATCGGGCTGACCGAGCGCGCCGTGAGCCTGCAGACCGTCTGGGACGCGACGGTCGAGATCGAGGGCGCGACGAAACCGGCGCTGACAGCCCACTGGATCACGCTTGCCGTGCTGGAGCCGCCGGCAAGCTGATTTCAGTCCGCAACCAAACGACAGTTGAAAAGAAAGGGCAGCCTCGACATGAGAGAAGCGGTCATCGTCTCGACGGCGCGCACGCCGATCGGCAAGGCCTATCGCGGTGCCTTCAACGACACCCAGGCGCAGGCGCTCGGCGGTCACGCGATCCGCCATGCTGTCGAGCGGGCTGGCGTCGATCCGGCCGAGATCGAGGACGTGGTCATGGGGGCGGCCCTCCAGCAGGGTTCGACCGGCACCAACATAGCGCGCCAATGCGCGCTCCGCGCCGGACTGCCCACAAGCGTCGCCGGCATGTCGCTGGATCGGCAGTGCGCGTCCGGCCTGATGGGGATCGCCGTTGCAGCGAAGCAGATCGTTCTCGACAACATGACGGTCGCCGTCGGCGGCGGGCTGGAATCGGTCTCGCTGGTCCAGAACGACAAGATGAACCTGTTTCGCAGGGCTGATCCCTGGCTGCGGGAACACCGGCCGGACCTCTACATGTCGATGCTGGAGACAGCGGAGATCGTCGCGGACCGCTACGGGATTTCCCGCGAGGCCCAGGACGAATTTGCCTTGCAGTCGCAGCAGCGAACGGCCGAGGCGCAGGCCGCCGGGCGCTTCGACGACGAGATCGTGCCGATGGCCGCGACGATGAAGGTCAAGGACAAGCAAACCGGCGACATCTCGGACCGGGAGGTGACGCTCGACCGCGACGAGGGCAACCGCCCGCAGACGACGCTGGCCGATCTCGAAAAGCTGCAACCGGTCTTCAAGGACGGACAGGAGGTCAAGGAAGGACGCTTCATCACCGCCGGCAATGCCTCGCAGCTGTCCGACGGCGCTTCGGCCGCAGTGCTGATGGAGGCGAGGGACGCCGAGCGGCGCGGGCTTCAGCCGCTCGGGCGCTATGCGGGGATCGCGGTCGCCGGCTGCGACCCGGACGAGATGGGCATCGGACCGATTTTCGCCGTGCCGAAGCTCCTGGAGAAGAATGGCCTCAAAATCGGCGATATCGGCCTTTGGGAGTTGAACGAGGCGTTCGCCAGCCAGGCGCTCTACTGCCGCGACACGCTCGGCATCCCGAACGACATCCTCAATGTCGATGGCGGCGCGATATCGATCGGCCATCCCTATGGCATGTCCGGCGCCCGGATGACCGGCCATGCGCTGATCGAAGGCAAGCGCCGGGGCGTTCGCTGGGTGGTGGTGACCATGTGCGTCGGCGGCGGCATGGGCGCCGCCGGCTTGTTTGAAGTCCTATGAGCGGCGGGTCATGAGCGAGGATACGGACGACCAGACCATCGACGAAGCGGCGCTCGGCAGCTATCTCGAGGATCATATCGAGGGCTTTGAAGGCCTCAAGCAGATGGTTAAGTTCCAGGCGGGCCAGTCGAACCCGACCTTTCGTCTCGACGCGGCGAGCGGCACCTATGTTCTGCGCGCCAAACCGCCCGGGGAACTCCTGAAATCCGCTCATCAGGTGGACCGGGAATTCAAGGTGATGAAGGCGCTCGCCGGCACCGACGTGCCGGTTCCGAAGATGCTGCATCTGGCAAACGAGGCGGACTCACCGCTCGGCCGCACCTTCTTCGTCATGGAGCATCTCGACGGGCGCATCTTCTGGGACCCGATGCTTCCCGAAATCGACAGCGACGAGGAGCGCGGCGCCATCTACGACGCGATGAACGCGGCCCTCGCCGCGCTGCATTCGGTCGATGTCGAGGCGGTGGGGCTGGCGGAATTCGGCCGGCCTGGCAATTATTTCGGCCGGCAATTGTCGCGGTGGTCGGAACAGTATCGCCAGTCCAAGACCGATGAGATCGAAGACATGGAAACCCTGGCCGCCTGGCTGGAGGAGAACCTGCCGGAGGACGACGGCGCGGCCAGCCTCGTGCATGGCGACTACCGGCTCGACAACATCATGTTCCGCAAGGACAAGCCGGAGATCCTGGCGATCCTCGACTGGGAGCTCTCGACCCTCGGCCATCCACTTGCCGATCTGGCCTATCAGTGCATGCAGTGGCGGTTGCCGCATGTCGGTTCGTTCAAGGGGCTCGGCGACGCCGATCGGCCGTCGCTAGGCATCCCGACCGAAGCGCAATATGTCGCACATTATTGCGAGCGGCGCGGCCTCAAGGGCATCGACAACTGGCCGTTCTATCTCGCCTTCTCGTTCTTCCGTCTGGCGGCAATCCTGCAAGGCGTCTTCAAGCGCTACACGCAAGGCAACGCCTCCAATCCCGAGAAGGCCAAGTCCTACGGCCGCAGCGTCCCGGTGATCGCAAGCCTCGCCGTCGAGCTCATCGGCAAGGAGGGCTGACCGGATGCGCCGCTTCGACGGACTGAACGTGCTCGTTTCCGGCGCGGCCGGCGGTTTCGGCCGCTCCATTGCCAAGGGGTTCGCCGCCGAAGGGGCAAAGCTCCTCCTCACCGATCTCGACGACGCGGCGCTGGCGGCCGCCGCCAAGGATATTCCGGATACCGAGATCGTGACGCTTGCCGGCGACGTCTCGCGCGAGGCGACGGCGCAAGCGCTGGTCGAAACCGCGATCGAACGCTTCGGCGGCCTCGACATCGCCATCAACAATGCCGGCATCGTCCACGCCTACAAACGCCTCTCGACCATTGACGCCGCCGAGGCGGAGCGGGTGATCGCGATCGACCTGATGGGCGTCTTCTTCGCCATGAAGCACCAGCTGGCGGCGATGGAAGCGCGCTTCGAACGCGAGGGCCGAGGCGGCGCCATCGTCAATGTCGCCTCGGTCGCCGGGCTGAAGGGGGCGCCGCTATTGTCGGTCTATGCCGCCGCCAAGCATGGCGTCATCGGGCTGACCCGCTCGGCTGCCGCAGAGACCGCGCGCCGCGGTATCAGGGTCAACGCCGTCTGCCCGTCCTTCGCTCGCACCGCGATGGTGCTCGGCGACGGCCACGGCGCCGATTCCGAGGAGGAAAAGCGCATCGTGCGCGGCATCCCGATGCGCCGGCTCGCCGAGGTCGAGGAGGTGGTCACTGCCGTGCTGTTCGCCGCCGATCCGGCCAACGGCTTCATGACGGGGGCGGTGCTGCCCGTGGACGGCGGGCTGTCGGCGATTTGAGAAGCTAGTGGATTAAATTTGACATTTGATACCCACGTGCGGCGGACTCGAAATCAAATGTCAAATTTGAAAAATCCACGAGAGTCATAAAGTTGCTAGTGGTCCTTTGATTTCGACATTTGCTTGCCAGGGTGCTCCAAGCGGGATGCAAATGTCGAAATCGGACCACTAGTCGCCGCCCCGCTCGATTTTCGGGCCGCTTGCCCTTAATCGAAGGACAGTACTTGAGCGAGGAGGAGTCTCACCATGGCGGCACAACCCCCGATCTGCGNTCGCCGCCCCGCTCGATTTTCGGGCCGCTTGCCCTTAATCGAAGGACAGTACTTGAGCGAGGAGGAGTCTCACCATGGCGGCACAACCCCCGATCTGCGATTTCGGCTGGAAGGCGGTGGACGCGGAACTGCCCGGCGTCGACGGCAATACCCACCGGATCTTCGACCACAAGGGCGCGAACGGCCTCCTGGTTGCCTTCATCTGCAATCACTGCCCCTATGTGAAAGCGGTGATCGACCGGCTGGTGCGCGACGCCAAGGAACTCGCGGAACTCGGCATCGGCACGGTCGCCATCTCGTCGAACGACGCCTCCGCCTATCCTGAGGATTCCTTCGAGAACATGAAGCGCTTCGCCGAGGAGCACGGCTTCCCGTTCCCCTATCTCCATGACGAGGACCAGAGCATCGCGCGGACCTATGGGGCCGTCTGCACGCCGGATTTCTTCGGCTTCAACGGTGATCTCGGCCTGCAATATCGCGGCCGCATCGACGCGTCGCGCAAACAGGCGACGCCGGACGACACCGGGCGCGATCTCTTCAATGCCATGAAGCAGGTCGCCGAGACCGGCGAGGGTCCCACAGAACAGGTGCCATCGATCGGCTGTTCGATCAAATGGAAGGATGCCGCCTGATGGCCGGTATGGCATGGCCGAAAGCGGTCTTGTTCGATCTCGACGGGACGCTCGTCGATTCGGCGCCCGACATTCATGCCTCGCTCAACCAGACGCTGGCCAGCTATGGCGAGCCGCCGTTCACCCTGGAAGCGGTGACGCGGATGATCGGCGGCGGCGTGCCGAAGCTGATCGAACGGGCCTATGCGGCGCTCGGCAAGGACATCGACCCGGCGAGCCGCGACAAGGCTGTGGAGCGGTTTCTGGCGATCTACGAGCCGCGCGCGACCGAACTGACGACGCTGACCGCCGGCGCCAGCGAGGCGACGCGAGTCTTCAAGGAGGCCGGCGTGCCGATCGGCGTCGTCACCAACAAGCCGGAGGCGGCGACGCGTGAGATTCTCGCCCATTTCGGTCTGCTCGAGCTTCTGGACGTTGTCGTCGGCGGTGACGCCGGCCCCGACAAGAAGCCTGCGCCCGGCCTGTTGCTTCTGGCCTGCGAGCGGCTCGGTCTCGGCGTCGCCGATGTGGTCTTCGTCGGCGACAGCGAGAACGACGTCGAGGCGGCCGTGGCGGCGAAAATGACCGTCATCGCGGTACGCGGCGGCTATACGGCGATCGCCCCCGAAGATCTGGGCGCCGATGAGCTGGTCGACCGGATCGATGCCGTTCCGGCGGCGTTGGAGGCGATCCGTGCGCGGGCGGCCGCGGAGTGATCATTAACCGCCCACCGAGTTCGGCCTTCGACATGACCTGTCCTTGCCCTAAATAAGGCGAAGATGCGGCAGTCAGCCCGCGCCGGTGGGCGCGGCGCACGAAGGTCAAAGCGTATGAGTTACAGAAGCGCCGAAATGGCCATGCTGTGGGCGACCATCGCCGTGTGGTCGATCATCGTGGCTGCTGCTCTTTTGGTTTCTCCCATAGCGGGTTGACCGCGGCATTGGCGCTTCAACGCCCATTGACCGGACGTCGGGTGGCGCGCGATGATGCGGGTATGCGGCTGAGTCGATTTTCGTTGGTACGCTAGCGAACCTGCCCGAGCCGTTGCCCGGCTTAAGATTTTATTAAGTCTTGTGTCCTTACGGCGGGCTCACGCTGCCCTAAATATTTAATCCAACCGACATCGGGGAGACGAGGCGATGGTGAAGGTGGATAACGCTGATGCGATCCGCAGGCTTGCCTACGAAATTTGGGAACGGGCGGGTCGCCCCAGCGGCCGTGAACACGAGCATTGGGCGGAGGCGAACCGCGAGTTCGCCCGGCTGAATCCGCCGCAACCCGTCCGGATGAGCGAACAGCCGCGCTGGAACCGTATCGATGCCGAGCGGCACGAGGCGGAAGCCTTGCGCAAGGCGCTGTGGACCCCGGAGCCGTTTTCGGCGGAGCTGTTCGGCCGCGAGCCGCCCCGCTTCGGTCGGGGCAAGGTGGGAGTGCGGCGGCAGGCTCGGCCGCTGCCAGGGGCGCCGAACGCAGTCCGAACGGCGGCGCGGAGCGATGTCCGGTCTTAGCGACAGCGAACAGGGTGCGTTGCGCGCGAGTAATCGCGTGGTAAGCAGGGCGCTGGCGATGAAGGCGCGCCGAGGTCAAGGATAGAATGCTGGATGCCGGGACGGTTGTTACGCGGCGTTGAGCTGCTGAGCATTGACGCTGGCGATTGCAAGGAGACGGGCGATGCAGGACGGGGAGGGTCCGCCGTCTCCCAACTGGCCGAGGGAAGAGCAGCGCTGGGAACGCCGACGTATCGCGGTCGGGCTGGGGCGCGCTTTCGGCGGCGCGCTGATTTTTTCGCTTCCCATGATCATGACCATGGAGATGTGGTGGATCGGCTTTTATATCGACCGGTTCCGCCTGGCGCTGCTGTTGATCCTGACGATCCCCGTTCTGGCGCTGTTGTCCTCCCACGCCGGCTTTCAGAAAACCTTCGACTGGAAAGACGATCTGCGCGACGCGGCGATCGCCTATGGGATCGGCATCTTGGCGAGCGCCGTCGTGCTGGTGACCTTCGGCCTGCTCCGCTTCGACATGCCGCTCGACGAGATCGTCGGGAAGATCGCGGTTCAAGCGGTTCCGGCGAGCATCGGCGCCATCCTCGGGCGTAGCCAGCTCGGCGGCCGCAAGATGGAGCCGTCCGACGGTCCGGAGGAGGTGAACTATGCCAGCGAATTGTTTCTGATGAGCATCGGCGCGCTGTTCCTCGGCCTCAATGTCGCGCCGACCGAGGAGATGGTTCTCATTTCCTACAAGATGACCGAGTGGCATGCCGTCGCGCTCATCGTGCTGTCGATCGTGTTGATGCAGGGGTTTGTTTATGCCGTGGAGTTCCACGGCGAAGAATCGCTGCCGCCCGGTACGCCCTGGTGGAGCGCCTTTCTGCGCTTCACCCTGGTCGGCTATGTGCTCGCGGCGCTGATCAGCCTCTATGTGCTGTGGACCTTCGGACGAACCGACGGAATGGCCTATACGGAAATCCTGCGGGCCGTGGTCGTGCTCGGCTTCCCCGCCGCGATCGGCGCCGCCGCCGCGCGCTTGATCTTGTAAGGACGACGTCGATGGAACGGGATCAGCAGGACGACGGGGACGAACAGAGCGGGGAGGACGAGAACCAGGCCCGCAAGCCGCATCCGATCGAGTGGATCGTCGGCGGAATTTCCACCGTGGTCGTGCTGGCCATGATCGGGTTCATCCTGTTCGAGGCGTTCAGCTCGACTGGCCGAACCCCGCGGCTGGCGGTGGCGGCCGGACGCACCGAGACGATGGCGAACGGGTTTCGCATCGGCTTTCGCGCCTTCAATGGCGGTGACGCCACCGCGGCGGAGGTGACGGTCGAAGGCAGCCTGATGGACGGCGAGGAGACGGTGGAGACCAGCGAGGTCACACTCGACTACATTCCCGGCCATTCCGAACGTCGCGGCGCGCTCCTGTTCAGCAAGTATCCCGGCCAATACCGTCTGGAATTGAATGCGAAGAGCTACCGCGAGCCATAGCGGCCGCGCCGGATGTCGGCGGCCAAAAGCATCCCCGTTGCCGCGCTCTTCTCTACGCCTCGCAGACGGCATCGCCTTGCGGCGCGACGACGGTATCATCCAGCCCGAAAGCGCGGCGCGCCATCAGGCAGTCGTCTCCGCCCGGAACGCAGGCGCGGCAGACATCGGGCCGCACCGCATAGACCGCGCAGGAGGTGGCAATGCCGACGCGGCCGACAAGGGCGGAGCAGCGGGCGCCATCGCAGCGCATGCCGCTGAGATCGGCGGCGACGAATTTTTCGGGAATCTTGTCGAGATCGGCGTCGGCCTCGGTCGAAAACCGCGGCCATGTCGGCGAAAAGGAGCAACAGGCCCCGCAGGCCTGGCAGTCGAAGGGCGGTGGGATCATCGCGGCTGTCTAGCATGGATGGCGGGGGCGCCGCGATGAACCGGTCTTCTCAATGGCACGCTGGAATCACCTGGCGTCACGCATCTTGCCGATTTCGGAATCAAGCAGCCGCCGCATCTTGCCGATCGCGCTGCCGAGAGCCTTATCGGTCGTGCTCGCCTTTTCGGTGACGGCCTCGGGTTTCCGGCCTTCCATGCGCGCCTCGATCATGCACTGGATGTCTTCCAGGCCTTCCTTTCCGGCGCTCGCGTCGCTGAAATGAATATGGATGCTGGTCACATGAGCGTCGAAACGGCCGAGTGATTTCTCCACCTCGCCCTTGGCCTTCTCCACCATGTCGGCATCGCCGTCGATATTGCTGTCGGTGCGGATTTCGATGTCCATGGTATTTCTTCCTTCGGTTTCTTCTTCGTCGCGGAGGCTCAGACGGTATTTCGCCTTGACACTGGGTCCCGGGCATTGACCGGCAAAGCCAGCCTGAGAAATGGCGGCGCGCCGCTAACTGATCCGGTGCCGGGCGAAATCGTCGCGAGGCGGCATCGCAATTCCATCCACAATGTGCCGCTCTCCTTCGACGAAGTAAAATTTCTCACCGCTATCCGCCCAATTGTCGAACCGGTCAGCCATGAATACGTCGTACGGGCTACGGGCGACCGCCCGATCAGTCTCGGAAATATCCAACTGCTGGCTTCTCCTCGACAGGTACGGGTATTTCATCACGTCGGTCATTGTGGGTTTCTCCGGGATATCCTGCCGTGCGAGTCCGCGCGAACCGAGCCATCGACAGGATAACGACGCTGCCGGTTTTGCCGGAGTCGGACGGTAGGTTTGATTTTTCTGAAGCCGGACCCGACTGAACTCTCGAGGCCGTGCTCCTTAGATGGCGCAAAATAACTGAAAAACAACGGACGCAAGGATTTCATTGCAAGACCGCTCGGCTTGCGCGACCCCCAAAGAGCCTGTCGGAAAACTGAAACAGATTTGGGAATATCGTTTCAGATCAGGCGCCGAAGGAGTCGCCCTACATCATGCGCGTCGCCGTGTCCGGCTGGTGCCGGTAGCGGGTCCGGCGCTCGATCTCGCGCATGACGACCGTCCAGTGGCGCTGATCATCTGCCGCGCCATCAGTTGTCGCAGCGCATGCCGCTGAGATCGGCCGCGACGAACTTTTCGGGAATCTTGTTGAGATCGGCGTCGGCCTCGGTCGAAAACCGCGGCCATGCCGACGAAAAGGAGCAACAGGCTCCGCAGGCCTGGCAGTCGAAATCATGGTTGGGTGGTGTCATGCGGCTGTCTAGCATGGATGGCGGGGGGTCGGGGTGCCGATATTATAGCCTTTTTAGGTTCGCTAATCTGCAGTACGGAGGAGAACAAAACGTCGGCATTGCAACGGCTGCTACTGAATTTACACCGCAGTTTGTGGCCGCCGAGGGCGGGAAAAGAACTGTAAAAAAATAAGATGGTCAGAATAAATTAACTTTACGCAGCCTTTGCAAGCGTATCGAAATTCGTTGAAAATGCCACAACGATATTGGCTGAATCGCTTAAGAGCGCACGATCCGGAGATGTTGTCTTGCCCGGATTTGTAAGCATTACTGTTCGGCGTATTGGATCGTCTAAGCGGGCTATATCACCAAACTTGACGATTGTGGAATTTATTGAGATATGACTAGGGGAAACAAGCTCAATTAAGCTCGGCGTTTGATCTGTGAGGATGGCGGCATCGAAGTGCCATTGCTTGAGCGAGCGACCTCTCATCTCATAGTCAAAAACTGCTCTAACCCCATAGAACTCTCGCATCGCAGTTTGGAAAACCTGTTTTAGATCGTGGTCTCTCTCCTCGCCCAAACGTTGCGCTGTTTGTTCCACTGCTTTTCGACTTGCTGTCGCTATGAATAAGATCGCGTTTGCCAGCCATTCTCGATTGACTCGCATAGCAAAAAAACAACTTCCGTCGTATTCTACACCGTGGAATTGCGCGATCTGAGGGGCTAAGCGGGCAAAAATTGTAGTGCCGCCAAGGTGTTCGGCTTCCAGGTAGCCATTACCCTGATCAGTGACCACAAACTCGTCATCGCTACCGCGGACCCGCACGACAACAGACGAGCCCCCAGGATATGTCTGGGGGAGCGCAACGAGGCCCTCGCCTTGATCGACGCCCGTGAGCATAAGCTCTTTGGTAATTTCATCCAGCAAGGCTTGCATGGATAGGGTGCGGTTTAAACCAGTGTTCGCGACCATCCTGGCTCCTCTACCCATAAATCCGGAATGACGAACTCGTTGCGAACTATCTTCAGTACATCATCGAAGGTAACAAATTCCTGAGTAAGCGGGAAAGCGATAGGTAATTCTCCCTCTGGTTTGAAGGCATCGACGCCAAGGTATCGGTTTGACGCGAAACGATGGATCTGTGCTCCTTGCACGATCGGAGGTGCCTTGTGAGGACCCATACGGTTCCGATGGGGCTTGAGCGGGTTCTCCGGATCAAATTCGATGCGTCCCAGATGATATGTAACACCCTGCACAGTTGCAAACAGGAGGGCAACGAGACCATAAAATGGCCGGTTCATGGGCACTGCGCGAGGGCCGTGCATTTCTAACCGCGCGCCGCTCACCTGCACTCCGTTGCATGAGAGAGGCGCCGACAGCGCAAGGGTTTCGCTGTGGGCCTTTTTTGTCACCACCCATTCGATGAGAGAAATTGGGACCTTTTCGCTGAGGGCGACGGCCTCAATGTCATCAAGAATAGCGTCGTAACGGCTCAAATCGCTTTCATCCTACCCCTACGGCCCTCATTTGCTTCGGAACTTCGACGGCAATACAGCGCATACAATACGCAATGCCACGGGGCACGTCGCCAGGATAGCGATTTTCTACGAGAGTGTTAGTCCAGAGCCGAAGTTCAGCGCCTGCGGTTTTTAAGTCAGGGCAAACTCAGCGAGAACCCCGCCGTTCAGATAGAGCAAAGCCAGATGCACGGGATAATTTTAATGTTTTGAACAAAAGGATTTTGGTGCCGCTTAGGTGACTCGAACACCTGACCCCATCATTACGAATGATGTGCTCTACCAACTGAGCTAAAGCGGCCTTGGCCGGCGGGCGGATCACCCACGGACGGCGCCCTGATACCCGCAAACGGGGCCGGGTTCAAGCTGCAATGCGCCAATGGTTGCCGGCGGATGCTTTTCCGGGACCTTGGGATGGTAACGAACGCGGCCGGAGCGCCGTGTCTCAGTCGCAGATCTGGCGCTTGGCCGCCGCGTATTCATCGGCCAGCCGGTCGACCAGCGCGCCGGCCGGGCCGACGGACCGCACCGCGCCGATGCCCTGGCCCGAGCCCCAGATTTCCTTCCAGGCTTTTGGCTTGGCGCTGCCGCCGCCGAAATCCATCAGCGTCGCGTCGCTCTCCGGCAGATTGTCGGCATCGAGGCCCGAGGCTTCGATCGAGGCGCGCAGATAATTGCCGTGAACGCCGGTGAAGAGGTTGGTGTAGACGATATCGTCGGCGCGGCCCTTCACGATGCCGTTCTTGTAGTCCTCGGCCGCGCGCGCCTCGTCGGTGGCGATGAAGGCCGAGCCGACATAGGCGCCGTCGGCGCCCATCGCCTCGGCCGCCAGCACCGCCCGGCCGTTGGCGATGGCGCCGGACAGGAACAGCGGCCCGTCGAACCATTCGCGGATTTCCTGGACCAGCGCGAAAGGCGACAGCGTGCCGGCATGGCCGCCTGCGCCGGCCGCGACGGCGATCAGCCCGTCGGCGCCCTTTTCGATCGCCTTGCGGGCAAAACGGTCGTTGATGATGTCGTGGAGAACGATGCCGCCATAGGAATGGACGGCGTCGTTGAGTTCGGGACGCGCACCGAGCGAGGTGATGACGATCGGCACCTTGTGCTTCACGCAGACCGCCAGATCGTGCTCCAGCCTTGTATTGGACTTGTGGACGATCTGGTTGACCGCGAAGGGTGCGGCCGGCCGCTCGGGATGATCGCGATCGTGGGCGGCCAAGGCTTCCTCGATCTCGCAGAGCCATTCGTCGAGCTGCTCCGCCGGCCGGGCGTTGAGCGCCGGAAACGAGCCGACGACGCCCGCCTTGGCCTGGGCGATCACCAGCGGCGGGTGCGAAATGATGAACAGCGGCGCCGCGATCACCGGAATCCGCAATCGGCCGTCGAGAATGGGAGGAAGGGCCATGAGCGCATCTCGCGGATGATTGACGTTAACGTAAGATCGGGCGACGGGTAGCAGATCGGGCCGAGCGACGCAAAGGACGTCCGATCTCTATGCGAGGTGGGTCGCACTGTCACGATGAGCGGCGCGGGCGGTGGCGAAGCGCCGCACCGACTTGCGTCCTGTCCCGGAGCGGGCGATTTTGTCGGCCCATGTCCGACCTGTTTCCGCCCGTCCCGTCGACGCCCTCGTTGTTCGCCGATCCACTCGTTCCCCTCGTCCGGGTGATCGACACGGAAACGGCGGGCCAGCGGCTGGAGGAGGACGCGGTGATCGAGATCGGCTCGGTCGATCTCGATCTTTCGACCGGCGATATCGGCAACCCGATGCAGAGTTTCTGCGACCCGGCCGGCGTGGTGATCAACCCGCATGCCCGCCGTGTCCATCAGATCACCGATCAGATGCTGGAGGGGGCGCCGCCCTTCGCCGAAGCGGTGAAGCCGTTCGCCGGCGCGTCCTATTTCGCCGCCCAGCGCGCCAGCTTCGACCAGCCGCGCCTGCGCCTCGCCGGCCGCTGGCTGTGCACGCACAAACTGGCGCTGCGGGCGTTCCCGCATGTGAAGGCGCACGGCCTCCAAAGCCTGATCAAATACGTGCCGCTCGATCTGTCGCCGGTCGCGCCGCTGCTGGAGGGCCTGCACCCGCATCGGGCGCTCTACGACGCCGTCTGCACCGCGGTGCTGTTGCGCCAGATCGCCGCGGCACTGATGCCGCGCTGCGCCGATCTCGCCGATTTTCTCGAGCGGGCCGAGCGGGTCTCCAACGAACCGGCACTGTTGGCGCGGCTGCGTTTCGGTCGGCACAAGGGCGTCGAGGTCGCCAAGGTGCCGGACGACTATCTGGAATGGTTGATCCGCGAGCCCGGCATGGACGCCGACGCGGTGTTCACCGCCCGTCATCATTTGCGGCTGCGCGGCATGCGCGGGGCACGGCCGCTGCCGGCCAGCGCCGTTTAGGAGAGACGCAGGCGGTGACATCCGCCCCTGAAGCGGGCGATCCGGCGCCCTATCTATCGCCATTCCGAATCCTCCAAGCCGGAATACCATGCAGCGTTTCGCCGAACTTCTCGACCGTCTGGTGCTGACGCCGTCGCGGAACGGCAAGCTCAAGCTGATGACGGATTTCTTCGGCGCCGAGTCCGACCCCGAGCGCGGCTATGCGCTGGCCGCGATCACCGGCGATCTCGACATCAAAAGCGTCAAGCCGGCGATGCTGAGGGCGCTGATGGCGAGCCGCATGGATTCGGTGCTGTTCGGCTATTCCTACGACTATGTCGGCGATCTCGCCGAAACTATCGCCTTGGTCTGGCCGTCGCCCGATGACGGAAAGGCGCGCGCGGCGGCTCCGCCGCCGACGTTGGCGGACGTGGTCGCGACGCTGGACAGCGCCGCGCGGAAAGATGGCCCGGCGCTGGTCGAAGCTTGGCTCGACCGGCTGGATTCCTCCGGCCGCTACGCCTTGCTCAAGCTCGTCACCGGCGGGCTGCGGGTCGGGGTGTCCTCGCGCCTCGCCAAGCAGGCGCTGGCCGATTTCGGCGGCAAGGCCATCGCCGAGATCGAGGAACTCTGGCACGGGCTGGAGCCGCCCTATGAGCCGCTGTTCGCCTGGCTGGAAGGGCGGGCGGAAAAGCCGGTCTCGGCCGCCGCGGCGCCGTTCCGCCCGGTGATGCTGTCGCAGGCGCTGGCGGAGCCGGACTACGAGCGCATCGACCCTCATAGCTACGCGGCCGAGTGGAAGTGGGACGGCATCCGCGTGCAGGCGACGGCCGAACGGGGCACGCGGCGACTCTATTCGCGCACCGGCGACGATATCTCCGGTGCGTTTCCCGATCTTCTCGACTTCATGACCTATGAGGGTTCGCTCGACGGCGAATTGCTGGTGGCGACGCCGAAGGAGGCCCGGTCGGGGCCGCCCGAAGTCGCGGAGCATGAAGGTCCAACGCAAGACGACATCGTCGTCGGCACCTTCTCCGACCTGCAGCAGCGGCTGAACCGCAAAACCGTCTCGGCCGCCGTGTTGAAGCTCTATCCGGTGTTTCTTCGCGCCTACGATCTCCTCCATGATGGCGCGACCGATCTGCGCGGCCTTGCCTTCGCCGAGCGCCGCGAACGGCTGGAGCTCTTTCTCGCGCGGCTGGAGCCGTCGCGCTTTGACCTCTCACCCTTCGTTCCGTTCGAACGCTTCGCGGATCTGGAGCGCCTGCGCGCCGCGCCGCCGCATCCGGTGATCGAGGGGCTGATGCTGAAGCGCTGGGATTCGACCTATGTGCCGGGCCGGCCGAAGGGGCCGTGGTTCAAATGGAAGCAGGACCCCCATCTGGTCGATGCCGTGTTGATGTACGCGCAGCGCGGCCACGGCAAACGCTCGAGCTTTTATTCCGACTACACGTTCGGCGTGTGGGCCGGGCCGATCGCCGCGCCAGAGTTGGTTTCGGTGGGAAAGGCCTATTTCGGCTTCACCGACGCGGAGCTGAAGCAACTCGACAAATATGTCCGCGACAACACGGTCGAGCGCTTCGGGCCGGTGCGCTCGGTGCGGGCTGAGCCGGACCACGGCCTGGTCATCGAGGTGGCGTTCGAGGGGCTGGCCCGGTCGAGCCGGCACAAATCCGGCGTCGCGATGCGGTTTCCGCGCGTTTCGCGGCTGCGATGGGACAAGCCGGCCTTCGAGGCGGACCGGCTGGAGACGTTGCAGGCGATGCTGCCGGACGGGCCGGCGAGGTAACGCGGGCGGAGTTTGACCTTCGGTTTCCGCATTGCCGCTCGACCTTGCGTCATTGCGATGCTCGGCCTACCTGCGACGGGACGAACGAGGACTGGAGAGACCAATCATGTCGGAACGGGTGAACAGTTTCCTCGGCGGCTCGCCGCTGGGCGTCATCGTCAAGCTCGTGCTCCTGTCGATCGTCGTCGGCGTCATCCTCTCCTGGCTGTCCTGGAGCCCGGCGAACGTCGTCGACTGGGTCGTCGATCTGTTCCAATGGCTGTGGGGTAGCGTCTTCGGCTCGCTGGAGCGGGCGATCGACTATTTCATCCTCGGCGCCGCGATCGTGGTGCCGATCTTCATCCTATCGCGCCTGCTCACGATCGGACGGCGCTGACGCGTCATTCGAATTCCCGCGCCACCCGGTGCAGGATGGTGTGGCGGCGGGCGAGCGCCTCGATGTCGCGCGAATAGCCGCCCCCGACGACGCAGGCGACCGGAATGTCCCGGTCGCGGAAAAAGCCGATAACCGTGCGGTCGCGCTCGGCAATCCCCGAATCCGATAGCGCCAGACGCCCAAGCCGGTCCTCCGCGTGCGGGTCGACGCCGGCATTGTAGAACACGATCTCCGGCTGGGACTGCCGCGTCGCCTCGGCCAGCGCCGCCCCGAGTGCTTCGAGATAGGCGGCGTCGCCGGTGCCGTCGGCGAGCGGCACGTCGAGGTCCGACTTCGCCTTGTCGGTCGGATAGTTCTTCGCCGCGTGGATCGACAGCGTGAAGACGCGAGGCTCCTCGGCGAAGATCCGCGCCGTGCCGTCGCCCTGATGCACGTCGCAATCGACGACCAGCACCTGGTCGACGTCGCCATCGGCCAGCAGCACCGAGGCGGCGACGGCGACGTCGTTGAACACGGAGAAACCCGCGCCGCCGGAGCGGTGGGAATGATGACTGCCGCCGGCGGTATTGCAGGCAAGGCCCTCGACCAGGGCCAGCTTGGCGGCGAGCACCGTACCGCCGGTGGCGCAGCGCGAGCGCATCGCGACCCGCTCGTCCACCTTGAAGCCGATCGCCTTCTCGATCGCCGGCGGCACGGCGGTAAACAGCACCTGATCGACATAGAGCGGATCATGGGCGAGCCGCAGCCAGCCGGGTAGCGCCGGGGCCGGAATGTGGAAGCCATCCGGCGCGACGACACCGTCCTCGACGAGAATCTGGGCCAGCCGCGTGAATTTCGACATCGGGAAGCGATGATGGGCGTCGAATTTGGCGTCAAAGGCGGGATGGTGGATCATCGGAACCGGCATGATCTGGCAAGATAGGGCGTTGCGGGCTTTGGGCACCGCGACAAGGTTTCGCTTGCCCGGCCTCGAGCGGAATGCCAATTCCCGTCGATGCGACGTGACGGTGACGATCAGATCGAGAGTGCGGCGGAGTCCGGCCCAGTAGCGGGGCCGGGGCGTTCGCGGCCTTTCACGGTCAGCCATCGAGAGGTCTGGGCGATCACGTTGCCGATGACGCTGGCGTTCCTGACCACGCCGCTGATCGGCCTGACCGACACCGCCGTTGTCGGGCGCATCGGTGACGCGACGTCGCTGGGGGGGCTCGTGGTCGGCGCGTTGATCTTCGATTTCGCCTTCGCCACCTGCAACTTCCTGCGCTCGGGCACGACCGGACTGACCGCGCAGGCGATGGGCGAGGCGGACGGTCGCGAGGCGCAGGCGGTATTCTGGCGCGCCATGGTTCTCGCGCTCGGCATCGGCCTTTTGCTGATCCTCGCCGAATCGCTGGTGACATCGCTCGGGCTGCTGGCGATCGCGCCGGGACCCGGCGTCGCCGAAACCATCCGGCTCTACGTCTTCCTGCGGATGTTCTCGGCGCCCTTCGCGCTGGTGAATTACGCCATCCTCGGCCAAGTGCTCGGCCGGGGGCGCGGCGGCCTCGGACTTGCGCTGCAGATCGTCGTCAACGGCACCAATATCGCCCTGTCGATCCTGTTCGGCCTGGTCATGGAATACGGCATCGCCGGCGTTGCGGTCGGGACGGTCTGCGGCGAGGCGGTGGGGGCGGGCGTCGGCTTCCTGGTGGTTGTGCGCGGTTTCGATCGCGCCGAGCGGCCGTCGTCGGCCCGAATCTTCGACCGGCGGGGCATCACGCGGATGATCGCGGTCAATCGGGACATCATGATTCGCACCTTCTGCCTGCTCGGTGCCTTCGTGCTGTTTACCCGCCTCGGCGCCCGCACCGGCGCGCTGACGCTGGCCGCCAACGGCATCTTGATGAACTTCTTCCTCGTTGGCGGCTATTTTCTCGACGGCATGGCGACGGCGTCCGAACAGCTCGTCGGACGGTCGGTCGGGGCGCGATTCCGCCCGGCCTTCGACCGGGCCGTCAAGCTGACGCTCGTCTGGGGGCTCGGGCTCTCGCTGGCGCTGTCGGCGCTTTTCCTCGTGTCGGGCGAGGCGCTGATCGCCTTCCTGACGACGGACCCGGCGGTGCGGGACGCGGCCGGCGAGTATCTGGTCTGGGCGGCGCTGACACCCTTGGCCGGCGCGCTCGCCTTCATCATGGACGGCATCTTCATCGGGGCGACCTGGTCGCGGACGATGCGCGACATGATGATCGCATCCTTCGTCATCTTCGCCGTCGGCGCCTATGCGCTATCGCCGGTCTTCGGCAATGACGGGCTGTGGGCGGCGCTGCTGGTCTTCCTCGGCTTTCGCGGCATCAGCCTCATGGCACTGCTGCCGCGCCGCCGGGCCGAAACCTTCGGCACGGCCGGGATCTGAACCGGCTCAGTCCGAGGGCGGTGGCTCGGCCAGGATCTCGTCGGTCCGGCTGCCACGCAGTTGCGAGATATGATCCAGGCCGGTCCGGTCGAGATAGCGGACCATCTCCTTCAGGATACGCACCGGAAGGTCCGGCCCTTCATAGACGAGCCCCGTATAGAGCTGCACGAGATTGGCGCCCGCCTCGATCTTGCGCAGCGCCGTGCGGGCATTTTCGACGCCGCCGACGCCGATCAGCGGAAAACTCGGCCCGAGCGCCTGCCGAAATTGCGCCAGCACATAGGTCGAGCGGTCCATCAGCGGCCGGCCCGACAGGCCGCCGGCTTCGAGCGCGTGCGGCTGGCCCGCAACGCCGGCCCGCGACAGCGTCGTATTCGACACGATCAGTCCGTCGATTCGCCGCTTGCGCACGGCGGTGACGATCTCGTCGATCTGATCGGAGGCCAGATCCGGGGCGAGCTTGAGGAAGAGCGGCTTGGCCGGGCCGCCCGAGAGCGCGGCGTAGCCGTCGCGGGCCGCCACCACCGCCTTGAGCAGACCGTCGAGGTCCGAGCCGGTCTGGAAGGCGCGCAGCCCCGGCGTGTTCGGCGAGGAGATGTTGACCGTCAGATAGCTCGCCACGGCCTCGAAGCGGTTGACGCCTTCCACATAGTCGGCGACCCGATCCTTGGAATCCTTGTTGGCGCCGATGTTGACGCCGACGATCCCGGCCTTGCGAATGCGCGCTTCCAAGCGCTCGAACGCCTCGGCGTGGCCGTCATTGTTGAAGCCGAGCCGGTTGATGACCGCATGCGCCTTTTCGAGGCGGAAGATGCGGGGCTTCGGGTTGCCCTCCTGCGGCTGCGGCGTCACCGTGCCGACCTCGACGAAGCCGAAGCCGAGCCGCAGCGCCGCGTCCGGAACCTCGGCGTTCTTATCGTAGCCCGCGGCAAGACCGAGCGGATTGGGAAAGGCGATGCCGGCGACGACGGTCCGTAGCCGGTTGTCGACCGGCGTGTTGACCCTCGGCATCAGCCCGCGCTTCAAGGCCGCGATCGACAGGGCATGGGCGCGCTCGGGATCGAGGCGAAACAGGGCCGGACGAGCCAGCCGGTAGAGCCGATTCATCTGACCGAGCCGGGAAACTGGTGGCCGCCGTCGATTCCCAGCGGCAGATCCTCGACCCAGACCACCGCGTCGAGGGGAAGCGGGCCGTAAAGATGCGGGAACAGTGCGCCGCCGCGCGATTTCTCAAAGCGCAGCGCGTCGCCCAGTTTGTCCGGGTTGACCGCGATCAGCACCAGATCGCTCTGACCGGCGAAATGCCGGGCGGCGGTCTCGCGGACCTGCCCGCCGGTGGAGAAATGAATGAAGCCGTCCGCTTCGTCGATGGGCGCGCCGTCGAACTGGCCTTTCGCCTTGGCGGCTTCCCAGAGCGGTCGGGGCGCGATCTTGTAGATGGGCTGATCCATG
This sequence comes from Aurantimonas sp. A3-2-R12, assembly GCF_036016755.1. NCBI lineage: Bacteria > Pseudomonadati > Pseudomonadota > Alphaproteobacteria > Hyphomicrobiales > Aurantimonadaceae > Aurantimonas > Aurantimonas sp. A3-2-R12. The sequence continues at coordinate 32,369 of NZ_JAYXIH010000044.1, forward strand.
ACAAACCGGTGCCAGAGCGGCGGCGCCAGGTCAATCACCCGCTGCCTTGAGACGGTCACGCGGTAGGTCTACGCTTTCGATTGCCTGCCGCGTCTCTCAAGGGCGGCAGGGTCGCATTGATGGAGCCAGCGATGATGTCCCGACTCGTCTCAGTCCTCCTCGCGGCCGGCATGGTGGCCACCGTGCCGGCATCCGCCCAGTCGATCCTCGACAGCAGCGGCGGCCGCTATCAGATGCAGCCGGTCGAGGGCGGCATCGCCCGGCTCGATACACAGACTGGAGCGGTCGATCTCTGCCGGATCGAGGGCGATGCCTTGGTCTGCAAGGGCTCGAGCGAGGGCCAGCGGGCCGATGCCAGCCGGATCGCCGATCTCGAAGCGCGGGTCGCGGCGCTCGAAGGCGGGAAAAGCGCTGTCGACGACGTGGACGCGGCCGATCAGGCGATCAAGACGATGCGGCAAGTCTTCCGCGGCTTTGCCGACATCGTCCGCGAACTGGAGCGCGATCTGGGCTCCGGTAAGGACAAGGCAGACGGTGAGGCCGAACCGGATCGGACCTGATCGCCCTTTTGATCACGTCGGGATGTCGAAAACCGGAAACTCCATCCGCCGCTTGAGAAAGTCTTCCATCTCGTCGAGCGAGCGCTCTGTCGCCTTGGTCGGAAAGGCCTGGAAGACGTGCGCCCCGCCATTGGTCAGCGCCAGTTCTGCCTCGATGCCGCTGGAAATCCAGCGCGCCGCCATGAACAGCGTGTCGTCGATGAGGAGATCGCGTGTTCCGCAACTGAACAGAGCGGGCGGCAAGCCTTTCAGATCGGCGTAGAGCGGCGAGACGGTCGGGTCCTTGAGGGAGTAGCTTTCCGGCACGAAGCGCAGGACGAATTCCTTCACATCGTCGGTATTGAGGACGAGGCGCTCGTCGCCGAAATTGCGCACGCTCGGCGTCAGCGATAGATCGTAGCAGCCGGCGACGAGATTGGCCGCCTTGAACGGTGTCACGCCGTATTCGTCGCGCAACCGGAGCAGCGTCAGAACGGCGAGATGCGCGCCGGCCGACTCGCCGCCGATCGCCAGGAAGCCGCGCGGCAGATCGGCCAGATGGCCGTTCGCCAGCGCCAGCGCGATATCGGCGCAGTCATGCAGAGCGGCCGGGAAAGGGTCTTCCGGCGCCAGACGGTATTCGACCGAGGCAACGGTGAGCCCGGTGTTGTCGGCGAGCCGCCGCAGCCGCGGGTCGGATTCCTCGGACCCGCCGAAAACCCAGCCGCCGCCGTGGATGTGCAGAAAGGTGCCGCGTGTGGCTCCGTCCGTGGGCCTGAGCACCCGAACCGCGATCTCGCGTCCGGCGCTGCCGATATGGACGATCGTCTCGGCGGCCTTGTCCTTCGGAGCAGGTGGGAACACGCCGCGCCCTTCCTTGCGCAGCTCCCGAACCCGCTCGACCGGCATGGACCAGGGACTGGGCAGGATCTTCTGTTCGGCGATGATTCTGTCATTTAGCTCGATGATCTCCGGGTCCGTCACGTCCGGGTCGAAAACTGTCGGATCGATCGTCACGCGCGCTTGTGTCATTGCCGTTTCCCTGTTGCCGGGGAAAGAAGTTAGGACGCGCGACGAAGGGTTGTAGGGTCGAGGTGGCCGGTGCGATCCAACGGACGCGTGAAATGCAGGGAGTCCGCCATGCGCCAACATATCGAAACCTTGAGGATTTCGACGCCCGGCCGGTCGATGGTCGAGATCATACCAACGGGCGCTGATCAAGACCCATGCGCCCACTCTCGCATTCCGATGGACGTGATTTTCCAGGGCTGATCGACGAGCTTGTTCCAAGCTGCGCAGCAGTGGGC
>NZ_JAYXIH010000045.1:0-31752 GCF_036016755.1 Aurantimonas sp. A3-2-R12
TGAGGAAGTTCAGGGCGATGCCCAGCAGCAGCGCCATCAGCATGGCCGGCGCGCCGTAATGTTCGGACAGGAACTTCGCCGCGACGGCGACCGTCGCCGCAACCAGCACCCCCGGCGCATAGTCGGCAATTCGCCGCGATAGTCCCGACCCAGGGGGTGGAGGCGTCGACGCCATGTCCTGCGCGGCCGGGGACGTTGGGTCGGGCGCTGTGCTCGGCAGCACCTCCTGGCTTGCGGTCATGACTCACTCCTTGCGGCGACGGCCAATGCGCCGCTGCCAGGGTCTGCATGTGTCGGTGCTCTTTCAGCATCGGACCTGACGCCGGCGTCCGCTTGTCGGACAGATCCGATGCTTCACTCATGATCGAGTGCGACGCTTGTGCGTCTGCCTGAACGCTCTTGGATCAGATGCCGCGCTGCGGGCGCATGTCTTTGGGGTCGATGCCGGCGACGACGACCGGCTTCTTCATCGCGTCGCGGCGGAACGGCTCGCCTAGCTCCTGGTTGAGGATCACCTCGATGAAAGTGGTGGCGCCCTTGGCCTGGTCTTCGAGCGCCTTGGTGAGGGCGCCGGTCAGTTCGTCCTGGCTGCGCACCGTCACGCCCTTCATGCCGCAGCCTTCGGCGACTTGGGCATAGCTGAGCTTGGGATCGAGTTCCGTTCCGACGAAATTGTCGTCGTACCACAGCGTCGTGTTGCGCTTTTCCGCTCCCCATTGGTAGTTGCGGAAGATCACCATGGTCACCGCCGGCCATTCGTCGCGGCCGATCGAGGTCATCTCATTCATCGAGATGCCGAAGGCGCCGTCGCCGGCAAAGCCCACCACGGGCGTGTCCGGACAGCCGATCTTGGCGCCGATGATCGCGGGAAAGCCGTAGCCGCAGGGGCCGAACAGGCCGGGCGCCAGATATTTGCGACCCGCTTCGAAGCTTGGATAGGCGTTGCCGATGGCGCAGTTGTTGCCGATGTCGCTGGAGACGATCGCCTCCTTCGGCAACGCTGCCTGGATCGCCCGCCAGGCCATGCGCGGCGACATCAGCTCCGGTTCGCGGTCACGCGCTTTCTCGTTCCACACCGTGCCGGGATCGTCGTCCTCGTGATCCATCGAGGACAACTGCTGGAGCCAGGCCGACTTGGTTTGGTGGATCAGCGCGGTGCGATCGGCCCGCCCAGCGTCGCCAGCCGTGTCGGACAATTGCTCCAGAAGCTGGCGCGCCACGGCCGCTGCGTCGCCGCAGATGCCGACGGTGATTTTCTTGGTCAGACCGATGCGGTCGGGATTGATATCGACCTGGATGATCTTGGCGTCTTTCGGCCAATAGTCGATGCCGTAGCCGGGTAGGGTGGAGAACGGGTTGAGGCGCGTGCCCAGCGCCAGCACCACGTCGGCCTTGGCGATCAGCTGCATCGCCGCCTTGGAGCCGTTATAACCGAGCGGACCGACGCTGAGGCGATGGCTGCCGGGAAAGGCGTCGTTGTGCTGGTAGCCGCAGGCAACCGGCGCGTCCAGCCGCTCCGCGAGCGCGATCGATTCCGGGATAGCGTTGCCGACGACGACGCCGGCGCCGTTGAGGATCACCGGGAACTTTGCCGCCGACAGCAGCTTGGCGGCCTCGGCGATCGCCGTCGGGCCGCCGGCGGAGCGCTCCAGCCGAACGATCTGTGGCAGATCGACGTCGATGACCTGCGTCCAGAAATCGCGCGGGATGTTGATCTGCGCCGGGGCGCAGCCGCGCCAGGCTTTCTCGATCACCCGGTTCAGTACCTCCGGCACCCGCGAGGCGTCGCGCACCTCTTCCTGATAGCAGACCATGTCCTCGAACAAGGCCATCTGGGTGACCTCCTGGAAGCCGCCCTGGCCCATCGTCTTGTTGGCCGCCTGGGGCGTGACCAGAAGCATCGGCGTGTGGTTCCAGTAGGCCGTCTTCACCGCCGTCACGAAGCCGGTCACGCCGGGGCCGTTCTGGGCAATCGCCATCGCCATCTTGCCGGTCACCCGGCTGTAGCCGTCGGCGATCAGGCCCGCATTGGTCTCGTGGGCGCAGTCCCAGAAGGTCACGCCGGCCTTCGGAAACAAATCCGACACCGGCATCATCGCTGAGCCGATGATGCCGAACGCATGTTCGATCCCATGCATCTGAAGAACCTTGATGAAGGCTTCCTCGGTCGTCATCTTCATGGTCGTATCCCCTTGATTATACGTGAGTGGAACCGTGCGTCCCGGCGCACAGATGGATCGTTCGGAGCGATCCCGCCGCCGAGGGACTATCAAATTTCGTCCTGATCCCGAGCCGATCCGCCGTTGCCGGACCCCGCGCTCGATCGGGCGGAGGCCGTCTGGCCGTGCCGCGGGCGGTCCGGACGAATCGCCCGATCAGCCCTTGCCCTTCCACGGGATGAGCTTGCGCTCGGCAAAACGCATCAGCATCTCGATCCCATAGCCGATCAGGCCGATGATGGTGATGCCGATCACCACCGTGTCGGTCTGCAGGAAGTTCTTGGCGATCATGATCATCGAGCCGACGCCCTTGTCGGCCGCCACCAGTTCGGCGGCGACGACCGTGCCCCAGCACACCCCCATCGCGGTCCGAAGGCCGGTGAAGATCTCCGGCAGCGCATTCGGCAGGATGACGTGACGCAGGATCTGCATCTTCGAGGCGCCGAGCGAGTAGGCGGCGTGGACCTTGGAGATCTTGACGCTGGCGACGCCCGACCGTGCGGCGATGATCATGATGAACAAGGCGGCCAGGAACAACAGGAAGATCTTGGCGGTCTCGTCGATGCCGAACCACAGGATGATCAGAGGAATGAGCGCCAGCGGCGGGATCGGCCGGACGAATTCCACGATCGGGTCGAGCAGGCCGCGGCCGATCGTCGTCAGGCCCATGGCCAGACCCAGCGGCACGCCGACCAGCGTTCCGAAGAAGACGCCGGAGATGACGCGATAGACACTGACCCAGATATGTTCCCACAGCGCGGTGTTGCGAAAGCCGTTGCTGATCAGCGAGCTAAGGCGCTCGAAGACGGCGTCGATGGAGGGCCAGTAGATCGGCCGGATCCAGCCGAAGGCGGACGCCGCGAGCCACAGGCCCAAGAGCAGGGCGACGGTGAGGATCGAATAGGCCCGACCCGAATTGACCGCCGAGGAGTCACCGAATTTGACGGTCTTTTGACGTGTGAAGGTGTTGTCCGCGATGCCGAGCCAGATCGCCAGCTCGGATGGCTGCGGGGGCGATTTCGGCGAGTTCTCGGTAGTGTCGGTCATCATCCGTTCCCCTATCAAGCCACGTCGCCGTCGACATGGCCCATGATTTCTTCCTCCATGCCCCAGATCATCGTCAAAATTTCTTCGCGCTTTTCGATGAAGTCCGGCGATGCCTTGATTTGTCGCGGGCTCTCCGTCAGCCCCATTTCCGCGAAGGGCAGCCGGTATTCCCTGAACACCCGGCCTGGACGCGGCGCCATCACCATCAGGCGTTCGCCCAGAAACAGCGCCTCCTCGACCGAATGGGTGATCAGGATGATGGTCTTGCCGGTCTCTTTCCAAAGCTTCAGGACGAGGCCCTGCATCTTTTCGCGGGTCAGGGCGTCGAGGGCGCCCAGCGGCTCGTCCATCAAGATGACGTCGGGGTCGTTGGCGAGACAGCGGGCGAGGGCGACGCGCTGCTGCATGCCGCCGGACAATTGATAGACCGGTTTGTCGCCGAAACCTCGCAGCCCGACAATGTTCAGGAGACGCTCGACGGTGGCACGCACCTCGGCCTTCGGCTTGCCGGCCATATCGGGGCCGAAGGCAACGTTCTGCTCGACGCTCAACCATTCGAACAGGGCGCCCTGCTGGAACACCATGCCCCGGTCGCGGCCCGGCCCGGTAATCCGGGACAGACCGCCAACGCCGTCACCGGACGACCCTTCGGCGGTGCCATCGCCTTCATAGTGGATGCTTCCCGAAGTGGGCGACAGGAAGCCGGCCATGATGTTCAGCAATGTCGTCTTGCCGCAGCCGGACGGGCCCAGCACGGACAGAAGTTCTCCGGGCTTGAGGGAGAACGAGACGTTTTTCAGCGCCTGCACGCTGCCGCCGGACGGCAGTGTGAAAATCATCGAGACGTCGTCGACGACGAACCCTTTCATCGAAATTCCTTCGCTGGTCCGATTCAACTGGGGCAGGCGCGGCATGGTCTTCCCATACCGCGCTTGACGCAATCGCTACTGAAGGAAGGACGGGTCGATCATGCCGCTGTAATCGTCGAGAGCTTTGTCCATCTCGCCCTGGGCGACGAAGAAATCGGCGACCTCCTTGGTGAACTTTTGGACCGATCCGCCGAGCCAGTTATCCGAGGCCTGTTCGGCGCTGGTGGGAAATGAGAACATGCCCAACATCTCCGTCGCCGCCGGAAGGTCCATGCCGGAAGCCTTGGCGATGATCGTCTGATATTTTTCCGGGCCGGCCGCATAGGCCTCATTGGCCTTGCTGGTCACGGCCATGAATTTCCGGAGCAGATCAGGGCTCTCCTCGGCGAACTCCTTCGTCACGGAAATCACGTCGAAGACGCGAATGCCGATTTCCTCCTGCTCGGCCGCCGTCATCAGCACCTTGCCATATTCCTTCATGCGCTGGAGCGGTCCGCCGAAGGCGCAGCCCATCGCCACATCGCCGCGCCCGAGCGCGATGGCGGCGTCGGCGCCGTTCATCTGCACCAGGTCGACCTTGGTGGCGTCGACGCCGAGATGATCGAGCATGCGCAACAGCTTGTAATGGGTCACATTGCCGATCGGCGTCGCAATCTTCTTGCCTTCCAGATCCTCGGCATTGTCCTTGGTGATGCCGGCGTCATCGTGAACGACGCAATTGTCGGCTTCCGCGTAGGACACGGCAATCCCGACAGTCTTGAGGGGAAGACCGTTGGAAACGGCGACGACGAATGGCACCAGTCCCTGGCTGAAGGCGATCTGTACGTCGCCCGAGGCCATCGCCTGCGACATCTCGTTGCCGTTGCCGAAGGCTCGCCAGTTCACCGTGACGCCGAGTTCCTTTTCGTAGGTTCCGTCGACCTGGGCGATCTGGTTGGCGGTCGGCCACTCGAGGAAATAGGCGACGGTGATTTCCGAGGGCTGCGCCACCGCGATGGACGTCGTCAGGGCGAATGCCGCTGCGGCCGCAAGGCCGGTCGAGATGCGAGTGAGAGATGTCATGTCGGCGTTCCATTTCTGTGAGATTGACGATGGCCTGTCGAGCCGATGGAATTTCTGCCTGGTCTGATGCGAATGCGATCGATCGGACGGCATCGAGCCGCCCTTGGACATCTGCCCGGGCGCCGAGGCTGCGAGCGACGGCGTCAAAGCCCACGGTCAACCCGGCGGTCGGACAGTCTACGCGCTCCTGTCTCCTCCCGAGCGCTGCATTCTGTCCATGATGCTATGTCACAAGACCGGTGGCGATTAGGTCCAAAAGCGGGATTATGATGGGTCCAGACGTCGCCTATTGAGCGAGGCGACAGTGATTGCGTCAATTCTGCGAGGATCACTCCGGTCGGGATTGCAATCTTCTTGCAACTCTGAAGACCCGACGTGGCGGGTCGGCGCGTTGACTGCAGGGGGCGCAGAACTCATCGGCCGCTTCCCCGGTAAATGCTAAGTGATAAGTGCGAATTCTCCAAAAAAAGGCGCCTCGAACCCACGGGAGACGATAGATGTTCTTGAGACAGAGCTCGGGAAACGGCGCTACGCCACATGCCTATCCGTCGTGCTCGATGCCGCCGTGCCCCTCGGGGGAAGAAGGGCCAATAGGCACACAAAAATTCATGTATATGAAAAATTGATTGATTATTTCACGTCGACATGATCTCTTTGTTTGGAGAGGCGAGGAATGGATGGCAGACGTGTCGACAACAGCCGCAGTCGCGCATGACGGGTCCGGAGAGGCGAGCAGGACGTCGCTCGGCGCCGATTTGCGCGCTCTGCGCAAGGCAAAAGGGCTGACGCTGGCGGAGCTGGCGCTGAGCATCGGCCGCTCGGTCGGCTATGTCAGCCAGGTCGAGCGCGGCATCTCCGCTCCCGCCATCGACGACCTGCGCAAACTCGCGACGCTGTTCGGGGTGCCGCTCGGCTGGTTCTTCGTCAACGACGAGGCGCCCGAGAACGAGCGTGGTGTCGTCGTGCGCGCCGGCGCTCGCCGCAAGGTCGGCAGCCAAGAGGCCGGCCTGACCGAGGAATTGCTGTCACCCGACCTTGGTGGCTCCTTCGAGCTGTTCCGTTCCGTGTTCGCACCCGGCGCCGAGCTTGCCGAAACGCAACGACGCGAAACCGAGGAAGCCGGTTATCTGATCTCCGGCGAGCTCGAACTCATCCTTGACGACCGTTGCCTGCTGTTACGGGCCGGCGACAGCTTCCGTTTCGCTCATCAGGCCTATCGCTGGCGCAATCCGGGCATCGAGCCGGCCGTCGTCATCTGGGTCATTTCCCCCCCGGTTTATTGAGGTCCCGCCATGGCCGAGCTTCCGTCCCACGCCCGCGTCGTCATCATCGGAGGCGGAGCGGTCGGATGCTCGAGCCTTTATCATCTGGCCAAGACGGGCTGGAGCGATCTCCCGCTGCTCGAGTCGAACGAGCTGACGTCTGGCTCCACCTGGCACGCGGCCGGCAACTGCCCGAACTTCGCCGGTTCCTGGGGCATCATGAAGATGCAGAATTACTCCAACCGGCTTTACGAGAGGCTGGGTGACGAGGCCGATTATCCGATCAATTACCATGTGACCGGCGCGCTACGCCTCGCCCATAGCAAGGAGCGGATGCAGGAATTCGAGCATGTGCGTGGCATGGCTCTCAATCAGGGTATCGCGATGGAGATGGTCACGGCGGCGGAGATGCGCGATCTTTGTCCCTTCCTGGAAACCCATGACCTCCAGGGCGGATTGTGGGACGCGGCGGACGGGGACATCGACCCGGCGCAGATCACCCAGGCGTTCGCCAAGGCCGCGCGCGGAATGGGCGCGACGATCATCCGATTCTGCCCAGTGACAGGGTTGAGCCAACAGAGCGACGGCACCTGGCATGTTGTGACCGCCAAAGGCACGGTGAAGGCGGGCATCATCGTCAACGCCGCTGGCTACCGCGCCGCGGAACTCGGTCGCATGATGGGCCGTGACGTTCCGATGGTGGCGATGTCGCACCAATATCTCGTCACCGAGGAAGTGCCCGAATTCTCCGCGCGCGAGACGAGCATCCCGATGGTCCGCGATCCCGACTCTTCCTACTATCTGCGCCAGGAAGGCAAGGGCCTGATCCTCGGCCCCTACGAGCACCAGGCCACGCCCTATTGGGTGGGCCGTGCCGATCCGATGCCGGCCGATTTCTCGTTCCAGCTCTGGTCGGACGATCTGGACCGCATCGAAAGCTATATCGAGGATGCCTGCGCGCGGATGCCGGTGCTGGCCAGCGCCGGCATCCAGAAGGTCATCAACGGGCCAATCCCCTATGCGCCGGACGGTCTGCCGCTGATCGGTCCCGTTCCGGGCATCAGCAATGCCTTTGAAGCCTGCGTCTTCACCTTCGGCATCGTCCAGGCCGGTGGCGCCGGCAAGGTGCTCGCTGACTGGGTCACGGAAGGCGAGACCGAATGGGACATGTGGGCGGTCGATCCGCGCCGTTTCACCGACTTCGCCACCAAGTCCTACACGGTCCAAGGCCGTCGAGGTCTATTCGCACGAATACGCCATTCACTACCCCCATCTGGAATGGCCGGCAGGGCGCCCCGCCAAGACCTCGCCGGTCTACGAGCGGCTGAAGGCCAAGGGCGCACGGTTCGGCGCGCGGGGCGGCTGGGAGAAGCCGACCTGGTTCGGGACACCCGGCGACGAGGACGCTCCCGAGACCTATGGCCGTGGCGACTGGTTCGAGTCGGTGGCGCGCGAATGCGATGCCGTCGCGAACCAGGTGGGAATCCTCGACCTCACCGCCTTCGCCCGGTTCGAGCTGAAGGGCGAGGGGGCGGCACAATGGCTGGGCGGCATGATCGCCGGCGCGCTGCCGAAGCCCGGCCGTGTCACCCTTGCCTATCTCTGCACCAGGGCCGGACGCATCCTGACCGAGCTCACCGTCACGCGCTTTGCCGAAGATCATTTCTGGCTGATCGGCGCCGTCGGTGGCCAGTGGCACGATCGCGACTGGCTGAGGCGCCACATGCCGGCGGACGCCGATTTCACGCTGACCGACGAGACGGCCGGCTGGGGCACGCTGGTCATCGCCGGGCCGCGGTCGCGCGATCTCCTCGCCAAGGTCGCGGACAGCGACCTGTCGAACGCGGCGTTTCCCTGGCTTTCCCACCAGCCTGTCGAGATCGGCATGGCGCGCGGCCTGGCGATCCGCGTCAATTATGTCGGCGAACTCGGCTACGAGCTGCATCTGCCGCTGGCAACGCTGGCCGGTGCCTACGACATGTTGTGGCAGGCCGGCGAGGAATTCGGCATCGCGGATTTTGGCGTCTACGCCATGGATTCCATGCGGCTGGAAAAATGCTACCGCGGCTGGAAGAGCGATCTGTCGACCGACTATTCGCCGCTGCAGGGCGGGCTCGACCGCTTCGTCCGGCTCGACAAGCCGGACTTCATGGGCCGCGACGCGCTGATCCGGGAACGGGAGGCTGGCGTCTCGGAGCGTTTTGCGCCGTTGATCGTCGATTGTGCGGCTGACCGCAGCGGCGTCGATCCTGTGCCGCTTTCGAGCGTCTGGAAGGGCGAGGAGCGCGTCGGTCTCGTCACCTCGGCCGGCTTCGGCCATCGCATCCAGAAGACGATCGCGCTTGCCATGTTGCGTGCCGATCTCACCGAACCCGGCACCGAAGTCGAAATCGAGATCCTCGGCGAGCGCCGCAAGGCGACGGTGGTCGCCGAGCCCATTTACGACCCTCGCAACGAGCGGCTGAAAGGTCTGTCATGACGACGAAACCGGTCCCTTCCTCGGCGCGCGCGGTGATCATCGGCGGCGGCGTCATCGGCTGCTCGCTCGCCTATCACCTGACCAAGCTCGGCTGGACGGACGTCGTCCTGTTGGAGCGAAAGCAGCTGACCTGCGGCACGACCTGGCACGCGGCGGGCCTGATCGCCCAGCTCCGGGCGACCCACAATATGACGCGGCTCGCCAAATATTCGCAGGAGCTCTACGGCACGCTGGAGGCCGAGACGGAGGTTGCGACCGGGTTCAAGCGCAATGGCTCGATCACCCTCGCCTTGACCGACGAGCGGCTGCAGGAGTTGAAGCGCGGCGCCTCGATGGCGCGCTCCTTCGGCGTCGAGATCGAGGAGATCTCGGTCGCGGACGCCAAACGCCTGAATCCGCTATATAATATGGAAGACGTCACCGGTGCTGTCTATCTGCCGAAGGACGGGCAGGGCGATCCGACCAATATCGCGCTGGCTCTGGCCAAGGGCGCCCGCATGCGCGGCGCGCAGATCATCGAGGGCGTCGCGGTCACCGCCATTCACCAGGTCGACGGTCGCGCCACCGGCGTCGCGTGGCAGCGCGGCGAGGAGACCGGCAATCTCTCGGCCGATGTGGTGGTGAACTGCGCCGGCATGTGGGCCCGCGATGTAGGCCAGATGGCGGGCGTCAACGTGCCGCTGCAAGCCTGCGAACATTTCTACATCGTTACCGAAGCGATCGCCGATCTGCCGCGCGACATGCCGGTGATGCGGGTGCCGGACGAGTGCGCCTATTACAAGGAGGACGCCGGCAAGCTATTGCTCGGCGCGTTCGAGCCGCGCGCCAAGCCCTGGGGACAGGACGGCATTCCCGCAGATTTCTGCTTCGACCAGTTGCCTGAGGATTTCGACCATTTCGCCCCGATCCTGGAGATGGCGGTCAATCGCTTTCCCGCGCTCGAAAAGGCGGGAATCCATACCTTCTTCAACGGACCGGAGAGTTTCACGCCGGACGACCGGGCTCTCCTTGGCGAAGCGCCGGAACTCGCCGGGTTCTTCGTCGCGGCGGGCTTCAATTCGGTCGGTATCCAGTCGGCCGGCGGCGCCGGCATGGCGCTGGCGCAGTGGATCGAGGATGGCGAGCCGCCCTTCGATCTCTGGGATGTCGACATTCGCCGGATGCAGCGGGTGCAGAACAACCGCACCTATCTCGTCAACCGCGTCAGCGAGACGCTCGGTCTGCTCTATGCCGATCATTTTCCCTATCGCCAGTTCGAAAGCGCCCGCGGAGTGCGGACCTCGCCGCTGCACGAACGCTTGGCCGCGCGCGGCGCCTGCTTCGGAGAAACGGCGGGCTGGGAGCGGGCCAACTGGTTCGTGCCGAAGGCGGATCTGGAACGCGGGGTCAAGCCCGAATATCGCTACAGCTGGGGTCGGCAGAACTGGTTCGACTACGCCGCCGGCGAGCACAAGGCGGTGCGCGAGGCGGTCGGGCTGTTCGACATGTCGTCCTTCGTCAAGCTGCGGGTGGAAGGCCGCGATGCCTTCGATGTCCTGCAAAAGCTGTGCGCTAACGATGTCGACGTGGCACCGGGCCGCATCGTCTATACGCAATGGCTCAACGATCGCGGCGGCGTCGAAGCGGATCTGACCGTGACGCGTCTTTCCGAGACCGCGTTCCTGGTGATCACCGGCGCGGCTCAGGGCGTCCGCGATATTGCGTGGCTGAAGCGCCATATTCCCGGTGACGCCCACTGCACCGTCACCGACGTCACCAGCGCCGAGGCCTGCCTTCCGGTAATGGGGCCGAATGCGCGCAAACTCTTGCAGTCGCTGACCGGCGCCGATCTTTCCAACGCGGCGTTTCCGTTCGCGACGGCCCGCGAGATCGAGCTCGGCATGGGCGTCGTGCGCGCCCACCGCATCACCTATGTCGGCGAGCTAGGCTACGAGCTCTACATGCCGAGCGATCTGGCCCGGCATGTCTTCGATACCGTAATGGAGGCAGGCGACGCATTCGGCCTGCGCCTTTGCGGCATGCACACCATGGATGCCTGCCGGCTGGAGAAGGCGTATCGCCATTTCGGCCATGATCTGTCCGACGAGGATCATGTGCTGGAGTCGGGGCTGGGCTTTGCCGTGAAGCCGGACAAGACGCCTGGCGCCTATGGCGATTTCATCGGCCGCGCCGCCGTGGCGGCGAAAAAGCAGGAAGGCCTGACGAGGCGGCTGGTACAGTTCAAGCTCGATGATGCCGAGCCGCTGCTCTATCACACCGAGCCGATCTGGCGGGACGGCGCGATCGCAGGGTTCCTGACCTCGGGCGGCTACGGACATCATCTCGGCGCGGCAATCGGCCTTGGCTATGTGCAATGCGAGCCGGGCGAGAAGCCCGGCGATATCGTCGGTTCCTCCTACGAGATCGAGGTCGCCGGCGAGCGCGTCGGTGCCATCGCCAGCCTCAAGCCGCTCTACGATCCCAAGTCGGAGCGGGTTCGCGCCTGAACGAGCGGCCTCATACGATGGCGAGTTTGATCAGGCCGATGGCGCAAAGCACGACCAACATCGCCAGGACAAAGGCGCGGAACGATTGCGGGCTGGCGGACAGGAACCGCCGTCCGCCCAGCCAGACGCCCAGCGCCATGAAGGGCAGCGCGAAGCCGATGCGCGCCAACGCCGTCACGTCGAACAGGCCGTTGAGGGTCAGTAGCGCGCTGCCCCAAAGGTCGATCGCGAACAGATAGGCGATGAAGACGGCGCGCATGATCGGCGCCGGGATCCGCCCGGCGGTAAAGGCCAGCGCGACGACGAGGCCGCCGACGCCGGCGGCGCCGTTGACGATGCCCGACACCAGACCGGTTGCGGCCAACAGGCTGCCGGACAGACGCAGCGCCAGCCCGGGACTCAGCCACAAGAGCAGGCTGGCGAACAGAATGAAGGCCAGCAGTGCGCTCTTCACCGGCTCGGGCGGCAAGGTGGCGAGCAAATGAACGCCGATCGGATTGCCGATCAGCGCGCCGGCGAACAGGAATCCCAGAATTCGCCAGTCGATCTCGCGCCAGACACCGCGCGCCTGACCGAGGCTCGCCGCGATCTCCAGACCGATGGCGATCGGCACCAGTTCGGCCGGCGGCAGGATGAGCGTCAGCGTCGCCATGATCACCGCCGACATGCCGAATCCGGCATATCCCCGCGCGAAACCCGCGCACAGGAAGACTGCCGCGCTGAGGACGAGGCCGCCGGCGCCGAGGTTCAGCATCGATGCGGGCATGGGAGACCGGTCATCATTATTCGGCGGCTTGCGTCGATGACGAGGGCAGGCTCCTGACGATCTCGGCCAATTTGCGAACGCCCTCGGCGATACGGTCGGTGGCGATCGCGGAGAAGCCGAGACGGAAATAGTTTAGCGGCGGATTGCGGCCGGCGAAGAAGAAATCGCCGGCCTCGATGACGATCCCTTGCTTCAGCGCCCGCCGCGCCAATTCACCGGCATCGAACCCCGGCGGTCCTTCCAGCCAGTAGCTGGTGCCGCCGAAGGTCGGGCTGCGCGACCAGAACGGCAAATGGGTCTGCAGCGCCTCGCCCATGATCCGCCAGCGTTCGCGGTAGACACGGTGCAATCGCCCCAACAGCGCATCGTGATGTCCGAGAGCCAGGAAGAGGGCGGCGGCGCGCTGGTTGTTGCCGGGCGGGTGGCGCAGCATCAGCCGGCGCAGCGCTCGCGCCTGATCGATCAGCGGTTTCGGGGCGACCAGAAAGCCGATCCGGACGCCCGGCACCAGGGACTTGGACAAGCTGCCGATGTAGATGACCCGCCCCTCCTTATCCAGCGACTTCAGCGCCGGAGTCGGTGCGGAGACATAGTTGGCCTCGAACTCGTAATCGTCCTCCAGAATGATCAGGTCGTTGGCGCTGGCGAGCGCCAACAATTCCTTGCGTCGGGACAGTGGTAGCGTCGCCGTGGTGGGGAAATGATGCGACGGGGTGATAAAGGCCAACTGACAGGCGGCCAGCCGCTCGTCCATCAGCAGCCCATTCTCGTCGACTGGTATCGGCACGACGTGCCGGGTGCGCAAGGCGAACATGTTGCGCGCGTCGGGATAGCCCGGGTCCTCGATGGCGACGCGCGTGTTCGCTCCGACCAGCAGACTTGAAACCAGGTAGAGGGCGTTCTGAGCGCCCATGGTGATGAGAATCTCCTCGTCACGCGCGGCGATCCCCCGGCGGGGCAGGATGCGGGTGCGGATCTGTTCGATCAGCATCGGGTCGTCGGCGTTGAAACGGTCCGCAGTCCACTGGTCCAGACCTTTTGCGCCCATGGCCTGGCGGACGCAGTCGCGCCATTCGGAAATGGGAAACAGAGTGTGATCGATCTGGCCGTAGATGAAAAGATAGGGATGGTCCCGCCAGTCTTCCGGTTTGACGATATTGACCTGACCGGCGGGATGGATCCGCAGGCGCGCCTGCCAGTCGATCTCGCCTTTGTCCTCTGTCGGGGCAGCCGCGTCCGCCGACGGCACCAGTCCCGTCAGGACCTCGGGGTTGACGTAAAAGCCGCTGCGCTCCCGCGCAAGCAGGAACCCATCCTCGACAAGGGCCTGATACGACAGCACGACGGTATTGCGCGACACGCCGAGCTGGCGCGCCATCGCCCGGGTGGAGGGAACCGATTCCATCGCCGAGAGCTGGCCGGCCAGAACGGCGGAGACCAGACCCTCGCGTATCTGCGCCTGCAGCGTGAAGGTTTCGCCCTTGTCGACATGAAACAGTGCGTTGCGCATGACGGTCCTGGCCTTACCCAATTGGGCGATCTGGTCCTACGATCAGGCCAGACCGGACGGTATCGTGGGAAACCTGACATTCGCAAGTGAATCCGGGTGCGCCCGCCAAACTCCCATCGAGGTGAACCATGAGCTCCAGATCCGCAGCCGCAGACGTCGCCTTTTCACCCACCAATTCCCTCGAAGCCCACTGGATGCCGTTTTCCGGCAATCGCGACTTCAAGCAGAGTCCGCGGATGGTGATGCGCTCAGAGGGCATGTTCTGCTGGGACCAGAACGGCAATCAGGTCATCGACGGGTCGTCCGGCCTGTTCTGCTGCCCCGCCGGTCACGGGCGCAAGGAAATCGCCGATGCCGTTCACCGGCAGATGCTGCAAAACGACTATGTCGCGCCCTTCCAACTGGGTCAGCCGACTTCCTTCGCCCTGGCACAGAAGGTCGCCGATCTCCTGCCGGAGCCGATCAATCACGTCTTCTTCGTCAATTCGGGCTCGGAGTCGATCGACACGGCGTTGAAGATCGCCATGGCCTATCACCGCGCCCGCGGCGAGGGTGAGCGCATCCGCTTCGTGTCCCGCGAGCGCGCCTATCACGGCGTGAACATCGGCGGGGTGTCACTGTCCGGCATGATCAAGAACCGCGAGGCGTTTCCCGCCATCATGCCGCATGTGGCGCTGATGCGGCATACCTGGCAGGAAGAGAACAAGATGACGCGTGGCCAGCCCGAGCACGGCGCCGAGCTCGCCGAGGATCTGGAGCGTATCTGCCAGACCTACGGTCCGCGGACCATCGCCGCCTGTTTCGTCGAGCCGGTCGCCGGCTCCACCGGAACGCTGGTGCCGCCGAAGGGCTATCTCAAGCGGTTGCGCGAAATCTGCGACAAACACGGCATCCTGCTGGTGTTCGACGAGGTGATCACCGGCTTCGGTCGTCTCGGCGCGCCCTTCGCCTGCGACAAGTACGATGTCGTGCCGGACATCGTCACCATGGCCAAGGCGCTGACCAACGGCGCCATTCCGATGGGCGCGGTCGCAGTGCGCGACGCGGTCTACGAGACGGTTACCAACGCCAGCCCCGAGGGCGCCGTCGAGTTCTTCCACGGCTACACCTATTCGGCGCATCCGGCCGCCTGCGCGGCGGGACTGGCGGCGCAGGAAATCTACGCGTCCGAGGGCCTGTTCGACCGTGCGGCGGAATTGGCGCCGTATTTCGAGGAAGCGATCTTCGGCCTCAAGGACCATCCGCTGGTGTTCGACCTGCGGGTGGTCGGCCTGATGGCCGGCGTCGAGGTCAAGAGCGACGGGGCGCCGGGCCTGCGCGGCCAGCAGATGCAGAAGGATTTGTTCTGGAACGGCTGCCACGTGAAGTTCACCGGCGACGTCGCGGTGGTGGCGCCGGCCTTCATCGCCGAGCGCAAGCATGTCGACGAGATCGTCGACAAACTGCGCAAGACGCTCGACCAGCATCTTTAGCACTGTAGTTTTTGCCGTTCCTTCGAAGAGCATTACCTCACGATCGAACGCGCGCCGGAGCGCCAGCCCAAGCCCCTCGTGCCTCGTGGCTGGAATGCCGTGCGCTTCGACATCGATCCGCGGCAAGCGAATCTTGGCGGACTGTTCCGATCAACCGGGCACGGCCTCCGGCATCGGATCGACATCGGGTTCGGGCGCGGGATCCTTGGGCTCCTGCACACGGAAAACGACGAGGTAAAGCGCCGGTATGAAGAGAAGCGTGATCAGCGTTCCCGCGATGATGCCGCCCATCATCGCGTAGGCCATCGGCCCCCAGAACACCTCGCGCGAGATCGGGATCAGCGCTAGGCTTGCCGCCGNCGCGATGATGCCGCCCATCATCGCGTAGGCCATCGGCCCCCAGAACACCTCGCGCGAGATCGGGATCAGCGCTAGGCTTGCCGCCGCCGCCGTGAGCAGGATCGGACGCGCCCGCATCTTGCTCGCCTCGTACACCGCACTCCAGGGGTGAAGTCCTTCTTCGCGCAAGACCTCGATCTGATGGACGAGGATGATCGAGTTGCGGATGAGGATGCCGATAAGCGCCAAGACGCCCAGGATCGCGACGAAGCCCAGCGGAGCCCCTGATGGAATCAATGCCGCGACGACGCCGATCAGGCCCAGCGGCGCGGCACTGACGACGATGAGCGTTGCCCTGAAACTCTGCATCTGGATCATGATCAGGGTCAGCATGGCGACGAGCATCAACGGCACGACGGCGGCTATCGGTCCCTGGCTTTGGGTGCTCGATTCCACCGCACCGCCGATTTCCACCGTGTATTCGGCGGGCAGGCTCTCCCGGAACGCGGCGATCTTTCCCCCGAGGTTCGCGACGATCGTCGCGGGTTGTGCCGGCCCGAGGATCGCCGCGCTGACCGTAATGGTCGGGATGCGCGAGCGCGAGTAGAGGATCGGGTCTTCATAGTCGTAGCCATAACTGACGAGGCTTGCGAGCGGGATCGCGGCACCTTGAGAATTCGTCAGCTGCAGGTTCTTGATCGCCTCGATGGAGTCGCGGTCCGACTGGCGGCCGCGCGCCACCACGTCGACCAGATAGATGCCGTCCCGGACCTCCGTGATCGTCAGACCGTCGAGGACGAGGTTCAGTGTCGATGCGATCTGCTGTGACGTCACGCCCAGCTGGCGCGCCTTGTCTTGCAGGATTTCCACCTTGAGCGCTCGGGCCGGCTCGTTCCAGTCCATGACGATCGATCGCAGGCGGGGATCTTGCGCCATGACGGCCGCAAGCTCGCGCGCGCCGGCGCGCACCACCTCGATATCCGGACCGCCGACGCGGTACTGCACCGGTCGGCCAACGGGTGGTCCAAGCTCGAGATTCTTCACATAAACGTCGATGCCGACGAGATTCGTGCGGGCGAATGTCTGGATCTTGTCACGGACCCGCTCGCGCGCCGCGATATCCTTGTTGACGATAACGACCTGGCCGAAGAACGGGTTCGATGGCTGGACATCGTAGGCGAGGATGAAGCGCTCGGCAGATCGGCCGACATAGGACGAGAAATGGTCGATGTCGTCGTCGCCGACCAACGTCGCCTCGAGCTTGTCCATTTCGGCCTTGGTCTCGGCGATGGTTGCGTTTCGCCGCAGCATGAAGTCGATCACGAGTTCCGGCCGGTCGGATGTCGGGAAAAACTGTTGCTGCACGAAGCGCATCGAATAGATCGAGCCGGCAAAGAGCGCGACCGTGAGCAGGATCGTGATCCAGCGCCGGCGCATCGCGACCCGCAGGATGCGGCTGAAAGCGCGCCGGGCAAAACCGGGCTTTGCGTCGTGCTTGTGCATCGACTTGGGCAGCAGCAGCACACCAATCAGCGGCGTGAACAAGACGGCGACGACCCAGGACAGGAGCAGAGCCAGGGCGATGACCACGAACAGCGAAAAGGTGTACTCGCCGGCATTGGAA
Organism: Aurantimonas sp. A3-2-R12; assembly: GCF_036016755.1. NCBI lineage: Bacteria > Pseudomonadati > Pseudomonadota > Alphaproteobacteria > Hyphomicrobiales > Aurantimonadaceae > Aurantimonas > Aurantimonas sp. A3-2-R12. Next base: position 17,136 of record NZ_JAYXIH010000045.1, read on the forward strand.
TTGTTGAAGCCGATCGGCAGGAAGCCGGCAACCGTGACGAGCGTTCCCGACAGCATCGGAAAGGCGATCGAGGTCCAGGCGAAGCTCGCGGCCTTTTCCCGCGTCTCGCCCATTTCCGAACGTGACACCATGGTCTCGATCGCGATCATCGCGTCGTCCACCAGAAGACCGAGGGCGATGATCAGCGCACCGAGCGAGATCCGCTGCAGCGTCAGGCCGGCATATTCCATGCCGATGAAGGTCATGGCGAGGACCAGCGGAATCGACAAGGTGACGACCAACCCGGCGCGAAAGCCAAGGCTCACGAAGCTGACGACAAGAACGATGATCACCGCTTCGAGAAGCGCCTGGGTGAAGCCGCCGACGGATTCCTCCACCACGGCCGACTGATCGGCGACGAGGTGTACGCCGATGCCGACCGGCAGTTCGGAGACGATGCGCGCCATCTCCTCCTTCAGATTCTCGCCGAAGTCGACGATGTTGCCACCCTTTCGCATGCCGATGGCAAGGCCGATCGCCGGCTGGCCATTATACCGGAAGAGCGCCGAGGGCGGGTCCTGGTAGCCCCGCTTGATCGTCGCGACGTCGCTGAGGCGGAAAAAGCGATCGTTGACGCGAAAATTGACCGAAGCCAGACTGTTTTCCGAGGCGTATTGGCCCGACACGCGCACGAAGATGCGCTCCGGTCCGGACTGCACGACACCGGACGGCGCGATCGCGTTCTCGGCTTTCAGCGTATCGATGATCGACTGCTGGTCGATGCCGAGCCCGGCGATCTTGCGCAGCGAAAATTCGAGGAAAATCCGTTCGTCCTGGGCGCCTACGAGTTCCACCTTGCCGGATTCCGGCAGCTGCAGGACTTTCGTGCGCACGGCTTCGACATAATCGCGCAACTGGCGTGGCGTGAAGCCGTCGGCGGTAAAGGCATAGATGTTGCCGAATACGTCGCCGAACTCGTCGTTGAAACCGAAGCCTTGAAACTCCGAGGGGAAATCGCCGCGAATGTCCGCCATCATGTGCCGGACGCGGGTCCAGATGCTGGTGATCTGACCGGCCTTCGTCGTCGGAAGCAGATTGACGAAGATGACGGTCTGACCTGGTGTCGTGATCGACCGGGTATAGTCGAGGGAGTCCAGCTCCTGGAGCTTCTTCTCCATCCGGTCGGTGACCTGCTCGGTCATTTCCTTGACGGTCGCACCGGGCATGACGCCCGAAACGACCATCGTCTTGATGGTGAACGGCGGGTCTTCCTCGCGGCCGAGATTGAGATAGGAAAGCGCGCCGACGAGCATCGCGATGATCATCAGAAACCAGACGAAGGAGCGATGGTGAAGCGCCCAGTCGGAGAGATTGAAGCGTTTCACGATGGTCTTTCGCCTTCCGCCATATCCGTCAGCGAGATGGCTTGCCCATCCTCAAGGCTGTGGACGCCGGCGATGACCACGCGCTCGTCGGGTTTCAGTCCGTCGTCGATCCGCACCGCGCCATCGGGCGCGTCGCTCACCGTCACGGCGCGCCGTGTCACCGTCTTCGCCGTCTCGTCCACGACCCAGACCGAAGCCTTGCCGTCCTCTTCCAGGATCGCGCTTTTCGGCACGATCACTGACGCCGGCTGCCCTGCCTTCTCTTGCGGGATCGCTTTGATCAACGCCCCGATGCGAAAGGCGGGCGGGGGATCGGCAAGCGTGATGCGCACCCGATTGGTGCGGGTCAGTGCCTCGGCCTGCGGCGCGATCTCGCGAATCCCGCCCTCGACGCTGAGATCCGGCTCGATCTGCAGGACGACGCGGAAGCGGTCGCCGGCGGTCAGATCCGAACCCTGGGCCGCCGGCACATCCACGACCGCCTCGCGCTCGCCGGTCCGGGCGAGCTTGAAGACCGCCGCGCCAGCCGACACGACTTGACCCACATCCGCCTCGCGGTCGGTGATGACCCCGTCATAGGGTGCCGTGAGAACAGCGAAACTCAGGGTATTTTCGGCTTTGTCGAGCAGCGCCCGTGCGCTCGCGAGCTCGGCATCGGCAACCTGACGGCTTTGTTCGGCGACATCGAGATCGGATTGCGACACGGTCTTGTCGGAGAACAGGGTCCGCGTGCGCTGGGCACTCGCCTCAGCCGTGCGAGCCTGAATCCGGGCATTGGCCAATTGAGCCTTGGCAGAGCGCAGGTCGGCGGCGAGCGTTTCGGCTTCGATTGCAGCGAGTGGCTGCCCCTTCTCGACCTGATCGCCGACGTCGACATCTCGCGAGATCAGCCGGCCGAGGGTGCGAAACGCCAGGGTCGTCTCGAAGCGGGGCGCGATCCTCCCGCTGAACCCCTCGTCCGCGACCACGTGCCGGGCGACGACCATGGTCAGAACCGGGCGCGGCGGCAACGGCGCGGCCTCGGACCCGGTGTCCTCGCTGCAACCCGTCAGAAGCGGCGCCGCAACAAGCAGCACGGTGAAGCAGAACGCTCTTTTCACGATCCGGCCTCTTCATCCATGGCGACGAGATCGGGGATCTGTCCTGGCCGCACGAGCTGGGACCCCTCCGTGATGACCCGGTCGCCGGCCGCAATGCCCTCCTCGACGACGATCTTGCCGCTTTGGTAGGAACCGATCGTCACGGGTGTCAGCCTGACGGCGCCACTTTCCTTCTCAACGGTCCACACCGCCGCTTTGCCGCGATCCGCCATCAGCGCCGTCCAAGGCAGGACGATCGCCCGTTCCTGGGCTTCCCCGACATCCGTGCCCACCACGGCAGAGCCGAGCGTCATCTGCGGCGGAACCGTGTCGAGCCCGACCTTGACCTTAACGGTGCCGGTCGTCGAGTCGATCAGCGGCGAGACCTCGCGCACCGTTCCCATGGTTTTCACCGACGGATCGCCGACGAGCGCGATCGTGATCGAGTGTGACTTCCGCGAGCCGATAAGCAGCTGTTCCTGAATCTCGAAGACCGCGTCGCGATCGCCGTCCTCGGCAAACCCAAAGGCCGTCTGGGCAGCACTGACCACCTGGCCGGGATCGACGCTGCGGCTGGTGATGACACCGTTGGCGTCAGCCCTCAGAACGGTCTCTTCCAGGTTCGTCCTGGCCGTTTCCAGATCGGCACTGGCCATGTCGACGGCGCTGGTCGCCGATGACAGTGCCTTTTGCGCATCGTCGAAATTTCCGCGGGTCGTAAAGCCCTTGCCGAGCAGCTCCTTCTGTCGCTGAAATGCCGACGAGGCCTGAGTCAGTTGCGCGTTGGCGGCATCCACCGCCGCTTCGGCGGCCGCCACGCCGGCTTGTTGCTCGGTCGGGTCAAGCTTTGCCAGCACCTGTCCCTCTGTCACCTTCGCACCGACGTCGACGGCGACATCCGTCACCCGGCCACCGGTCTGGAAGGAATAGGTCGCGGTGTGACGCGCCGTGATCTCGCCCGTCAAAGTCGTGGTCTGGCTAATGGTTTCCGGCTCGACGGTGACGAAACCGACTGGCTCGGGCGGCCTTTCCACGTTGGCATCAGGCGCACAGGCAGTGAGCGCGGATGCGGCCGTCGCAACGAGAAGCACCCGGACCAGGCTCGAACGAGCGTCCATTCTGCCAATCATCGACTTCGCACCCGATTGCTTGTTCGCCAAATTGCTTTACCATTGAGCTAAATCAAAGGAAGGTTCGCGTCAATGGCAGGCGGCAACGACGAGGACGGTAGCGACACGGCGAGGGAGGCGACATCGGACGAGGTTTTACGTCTTTTCAAACGGGTCCTGCAAACCGCGATCGACTTCGACAAGGAGCTCGCCGCCCGGCACGCCCTCGCGCTCACCGACCTTGGCTGTCTTGGGTTCCTGGAGAGCAGCAAGGCTCCCGTCAGCGGCAAGATGATCGCCGAACATGTGGCGCTGTCGACCGGGGCGACGACAGCGCTTCTCGACCGGCTAGAGCGCGCCGGTCTTGTTGAGCGGCGCCCCAATCCGGCGGACAGGCGCGGTATCGTGATCGCGCTGGTCGAGGAAAACGCCCGGCCAATCCTCGACGAGCATCGCCACATGCGCGACCGGCTCTCTGCAACGATCGCCAGTCTTACAACGACGGAAGCCGAGACGGTCGCGAAGTTCCTGCGCACGCTGCTTGAGCGTTTCGATGGCTGAACGCACTGGCATCCGCGGGACGCTGTCACCTCGATGGGCGTTCGGCCGGGAGCGATGCGTCTGGAGCAACTGGCGCCGTTGCCAGCTGAAACCTTCACCCACAAATCCGATATCGGAATGGTCGCAGCCGAACCAAAACATCGAAGATGGGTCGCGAATTGAAAGGGCAGCTCTACATAAACCTGACGTCTCGGTATCGTCGAAACCAAACTTCTGGAAGTGTGGAGAGGCAAGAGGAGCCGAGTCGTCGAATCGTCAGCCGAGGTCGTCGATAGGAACGGCTCTGGGCTTTTTTGTACCCAAAAGCCGCCCGTCGAAACACGGTCCGTTCGTCTTCTGACATTTTGATTGAGGCGCAGACTCTCTTCCTGGCCATTCCGGCCATGGGAGAGAGATAACGGGAGTTGGGTGACCTGCATTGGTTTGCGTCGAGAGGACTCTGGCACTCATTCGCTCCGACGCACCAAGGCGTCGATCATCTACAAGGCGACTGGCAACCTGCGGGCTGTCAAACACCGAGAACGGCCGCGACGGAACTGTCGCGGCGGCCGATCTTACGCCCAGACAGGGTTGAAACTTGCCGGACCGCCTTCCCCGTACTGGTCCTCTTCCGACATTGCGCCCTGCGCCATTCAAGTCGGACCTGCAATCATTGACGTGATCCGCTTGGCGAGCGCGGCCATGTCGAACGGTTTCGTCACCACCTGCATGCCCTGATCAAGCTGGCCGTTGCTGAGCACGGCGTTCTCTGCATACCCTGTGACAAAGAGGACTTTGAGTTCAGGTCGGATCTCCCGCGCCGCGTCAGCTACCTGGCGCCCATTCATCCCGTTGGGAAGCCCGACATCCGTAATGAGAAGGTCGATGCGCACGTCGGACCGGAGCACCTTCAGCCCCTGCGGGCCGTCTCCAGCCTCGAGCGCGGTATAGCCGAGGTCCTCCAGCACGTCGACGACCAGCATTCTGACCAGCGGCTCGTCATCGATGACCAGCACCGTCTCGCCGGCGCCGCCACTGTCCGGCGCTTCCTGAGGCGCTGGGACATCGACTGCCGCCTCGGCATGGTGACGGGGCAGCGAGATGCAGACCATGGTGCCTTTATCGACCTCGGAGTGGATCCGGACCTGCCCACCGGACTGGCGGACGAAGCCGTAGATCATCGAGAGCCCCAGCCCTGTGCCGACGCCGATGGGCTTGGTCGTGAAGAATGGATCGAACGCCCTCTCGATCACGTCTGGAGGCATGCCCGTCCCGTCGTCGGACACGCGCATCGTCACATATTGTCCTGGCGGCAGGTCGCGCTCGCGGGCGCTGCGCTCGTCGAGCCACTCGTTGTCCGTCTCGATCTTGATCCTGCCGCCGTCCGGCATGGCGTCGCGGGCGTTGAGACTGAGGTTCAGCAGGGCGTTCTCGAGCTGGGGGGCATCGACCAGGGGGGTCCACAAGCCTGCCTTTGCTACGGACTCAACGTTGATCTGCGGTCCCACCGTTCGCCTGATCAGCTCCTCCATGTCTTGGACAAGACGGTTCACGTCTGTGGGCTTGGGGGCGAGAGTTTGGCGGCGCGAAAAGGCGAGAAGGCGGTGGGTGAGTGCGGCAGCGCGCTTGGCGGCTCCCTGCGCCCCAACCATGTAACGGTCGATGTCGCCGATCCGTCCTTGCGCGATCCGGCTCTGCATCATCTCGAGGCTGCCGGTGATCCCGGCGAGAAGGTTGTTGAAGTCGTGCGCGAGGCCCCCCGTCAACTGGCCGACGGCTTCCATCTTCTGGCTCTGGCGGAGAGCATCCTGCACGATCGCTAGCTCGGTCTCCTTCGCCTTGACGGCGCTGAGATCGCGGCCGATGGCGATGAAGTTTACACCGTCCTCTTCCGGCGCGACGGTCCACTCGATCGGCCTCCAGCCCCCGTCCGCATTCGCGATGCGGTTCTCGAAGCGCGTTGGCCGCTTTGTCTCGCCCATGCGGGCTAGCCCGGCTAGCGTGGGGCCTTCGTCGTCGGGATGCATGAAAGCTGGCATAGGGTCTCTCCAGAAGCTCGGTCTGCGACCAGCCGAGCACGCGCGTCCATGCCGGGCTCACGGCTGTCATCATGCCGCTGAGATCGGCGCGTGCGAGCATGTCCTCCGACAGCGTCCACAGTCGGTCTCGTTCCGCAGTGCGTTCAGCGACGCGTTCCTCGAGCGTTCGGTTCAGGTCGCGCAGGCTCACCTCGCTCTCCTCCAGTGCGCGCTGTGCGAGGACGCGCTCCGTGACGTCGTAACCGCCAACAAAGATGCCGGTAACGTCGCCAGCCTCGTCTCGAACGGGTTGGAAGAGGAGGTCGATGAAGCGGTCGGCGTCGTCACTGCCGATCTGGATCGGCAGCGCGCGTCCCGTGAACGGTTCTCCCGTCGCGTAGACGCGGTCCAGAAGGTCCATGAAGCCCTGCCGTTCCAGCTCTGGGAACACCTCCCGAACGGTGTGCCCGACGAACTCGCGGGGGCCGGACAGCGCCAAGTAGGCATCGTTGACGTACTCGTAACGGTGCTGCGGGCTCGCCAGCACCGCTACGAAGCCAGGCATCTGCTGGAGAAGGAGCCGCTGCCGCCTGTTGATATCGGCTTCCCGACGCTCCGCCAACACCTCACGCGTCGTCTCGATGCAGGCGCAGAACAGTCCGGCCACCGTGCCATTGTCGTCGGGGACCGGCGTATAGGAAAACGCGAAGTGGGCTTCCTCGGGATAGCCGTTGCGATGGAGCGTCAGCTTGAGGTCATCCATGTGCACCGGATCGTTCGCGAAAACACGGTCCATCAGCGCGCCGACCTCGTGGCGCAACTCGGGCCAGACGTCGAAGAAGGGACGGCCAAGCGCGGCGCCCTCCCTCGTGCCCAACATCGGCGCATAGCTCTCGTTGTAGATGAGGGTGCGGTCAGGCCCCCAGGCCACAAACATCGGCTGACGCGAGTTAAGCATGACCCGGACCAGGGTGGCCAGTGACCCGGGCCATGTATCCGGCGTCCCGAGGGATGTCGCCTCCCAGTCGTGGTCCCGGAGCCGCGCTCCCATCTCGCCGCCTGCGAAAAGGAAGGGGACGGGCGCGGGCTGTATTGACGTTTCGTTCAACTGCGAATCCTTTTTTGCACCACGATCGAACTCTCGGACGGGCACCGATTGTCGCGCCATATTATCGAGAAGAAGCGCCCTTGGCAGTCGTGCCCTTGCAGGCTCGCACAACTGAATCGGCCACACCCCGGGTCTTTTCGAAGGGTAGGAGGTGAACCTCTCGGCAGATTTACTTTGTTCGGTGTCGTAACTTTGCCGGCCAAAGGCGGCGGGCAGGGTCTCGTTTTCCTGGATCTGTCTCGAATTAGGCGGACGGTCGGCGAATTCAATCGTCCAACGGGCGCGTCCAAACCTCTCCACAACTGCGGCACAGCGGACCTGTGAACTTGACTGCTATCTGGCCGGCATTCTCGTCTGTCCGGATCTCACGTCGGAAAAGTGGCCGCAGGAGGTTTGCAGCCGCCGCGACGACGAAGTAAGCCAGCCCGTGTTCGAGGACATGAGCCACGTCCAGGCCACGATCGGGGTGATCTTGGAACACTAAGCGTCGGTTCCTACAGCACTGTCTCGAACACCCGTTCTACCTGGAGCCAGACCATGAGCGCCCGGGCGGCTGCCGTTCGGCGCTCGCGTGTCTGCAACGATCTCACGATTTCGGAGCGACCGAATCGCTCCCGCAGATTGTACGGAATCTTCCTGCGAAAGTGGACTCGTGAGCCTTTGAGGCGAAGGTTGGCGGCGCCCGCCATGGTGTCAGCCCTGACGGAGTGGACCAGCCCGGTGGACCCGCTGGGAGTCCCTCGGACGATCGACCGATCAAAGCGGTGCGGAAACAATAGCTTGGGAGAAAATTGGCTGCCCTTTCTGAACCATTATCGAACCATGTGCCTAGCGCCGAACGCGGATTTCCGGCACTTGCTTGAGGAAGTCGGCGAGCTTCGACTCGCCGCCTGATCCGCAATCCACCGATAGTGTTTAGGTATCAGTTGACGATGACCGCCGAATCGTGTGTAAAGTGGTTCGTTAACAGGCAACGGAGAACCGAAATGTCAGGGGAGAAGTTCGGCGAGTTCGTTCGCGGTGCGCGGGAGGCGAAGGACATCGGCCTGCGGGAAATGGCCAAGATGATCGGCGTGAGCCCGACCTACCTATCGAAGGTCGAGCGCGACGAGTTCGCGCCGCCCGCCGAGGACAAGGTGAAAGCGATTGCTCGGGTGCTCGGCTGCGACGTGGACGAATTGCTGGCGCGGGGTGGCAAGGTGGCCTCGGACCTGTCGGACATCATCAAGCGGCATCCTGTCGAACTGGCGGCGCTGCTGCGCACCACCACGGGCCTGACGCCGGACGATATCACCAAGCTCGCCCGCAATGCGCAGCGGGCGAAGGACAAGTGAGCGCCTGATCGGGCGGCGATGGATGAAGATGCAGATGAGGATCGAGACCGATGACCCTGTTCGTTTCCTATGTGTCCGATGAGACGATCGAGAAGGACGCGCAGGCGCTCCTCGCCGAATTCGCCCATACGCGCGGCGTCTTGATCGAAGCGCCGATCCCGATCGACGACATCATCGAGAAACACCTCAAGATCGGACTTGAGTTCGACGACATGCATCGGCGGTTCGGCGTGCCGCGCTCGGGCCTCACACTCGATCCCGACATTCTGGGCGCGATCTATTTCGGTGATAGGCGGGTCGTGATCGACGAAAGCCTCGATCCCGACGCCAATCCCTCGAAGGAAGGCCGCTATCGTTACACGGCGGCGCACGAGGTCGGCCACTGGCGCCTGCATCGCGGGTTGTTCGACAAGGACCCGGCGCAAACCTCGTTCCTCGATGCCGATGCGCCGCCGAGCGTGATTTGCCGGTCGAGCCAGGCCAAAGCGCGGATCGAATTGCAGGCCGACCTCTATGCCTCCTGCGTGTTGATGCCGCGCAAGGTGGTGATGGCGGCATGGGACGACGTCTTCCCCGACCGCAAGCCGCGCGTGCTCAAACCCGCGACGCCGTTCGACCATTCCTTCGTAGAGTTCAATCGCGAAACCTATGTCAGTCCGGCCAGGGTGGAGACGGAAACCGACGATCAGGCGCTTGAGCGGCTCGCGACGCCCTTCGCGAAGAAATTTCTCGTCTCGCCGATCGCCATGCGCATCCGGCTCGAACGGCTCGGACTGCTGCACCGCGCGGTTCCGCTCCAGCGGCTTCTCGCCGATGGTTCGTGAGCCCCTTTTTTTGAGGAAATCGTCAAGTGTCAACTGGACAAACGATATCGCAGGCGACGAAGGGCGCGGATGGCGCCTTCGAGACACGCGATTTCTATCTCGCCTGCTTCCTGCGCTGCACCGGCTACGAACTGGTGAAGCTACGGGCCGAAGGACGGCGCAAGGTGTTCGTGTTTCGGGATCGCGCCGCGCGGCCTGCTGACGTGATGGCCTTCTATGGCGATGCGACCACCGTTCGGCCGCTCGCCTTCGCCGCCACCATCAAGGACATGAAGGGATTGCTGCACAATGGCTGAGAAGCTGACCCATTCCCACGCTCGCGAGGTCGGCGGACCTCAACTTCGCGAAGCGCTCGAACAAATCGGTGAGGTGGTCCTCGATGGTCTGCGCCACGGCCACTTCCGATGCTCCATCACCAGCGGGATCGGCAAGGGCAACCGTCGAGACCTCGTGATCGAGGCGGGTAAGTCGCACAAGTTCACGATCCCTGAGGAAGAATTGCCGCGCTGAAGCGGCGAACAGGCTGGCGATCCCTGGGACGGGGACGCCCGAAGATGCAAATCCCTTTGGGTCCAGAGTCATCGGTGGGAATCCGAGACCAGAGGCCAGGAGCACGGAGCGGGGGAACCGCCCGTGAGGTCTTCGATGAAACGTCTCGACGCATCCAACGACAATGACGCGGGCAAGCAGATCGCCCGCACCCGGCAAGTCTGGCAACCGCGCCTCGGGCGCGATCTCAGCGACGAGGATGCCCGGCATATCACGTACAACGTCACCGGCTTCTTCGGTTTGCTCGCCGAATGGGCGCGGGCGGAACGCCGCGAAGCGGCGAATGACGTCGGCGCGCTCACCGCCGCCAACGACGGCGAGTTGCGCCATGACCGCTGAATCCATCGCCAGGGCGCTCGGCGGGCACCGTGCAGGAGCAACTTGGATGGCGCGTTGCCCGGTGCATGACGATCGGAGCCCGAGCCTGTCGATCAGTTCGGGCAAGAACGGCAAGGTGCTGGTGCGCTGCCACGCCGGCTGCGACCAGCACGACGTGATCGCCGCGCTTCGCGCGATCGGCGCATGGGAAGGCACAAAGCGCCATGTCATGCGGTTCCGATCGCCAATCGCTCGCCGCGTTCCCGAAGAACCCGATTCCGACGCGCTGAGGCGAACCGAGGCGGCGCTGGCGATCTGGCAGGCGACGCGATCGGCCGAGGGAACGCCGGTCGAAACCTATCTCCGCTCGCGCGGCCTGATCCTTTCGATCCCGGCCAGGCTTCGCTTTCACGCCGGCTTGAAGCACGCTTCGGCCGGCGTCTGGCCCGCGATGGTTGCGCTGGTGACACACGGCGACACTGGATCACCGATTGCCGTTCACCGAACCTTTCTTGCCCGCGACGGCAAAGGCAAGGCGCCGGTCGATCCGGCGAAGATGATGCTCGGGCTATGTCGTGGCGGCGTGGTCCGCCTCGCTGAGGCCGGCGACGTTCTGATGGTCGGCGAAGGGATCGAGACCTGTCTTGCGGCCATGCAGGCGACCGGACATCCCGCCTGGGCGGCGCTGTCCACCTCGGGCCTTCGGTCGCTCGATCTGCCGCGTGATGTTCAAGACGTTGTCGTGCTCGCCGATGGCGACGATCCCGGCGAAGCGGCGGCGCGGGATTGCGCCCGACGCTGGCGCCGCGAGGGACGGCGCGTGCGCATCGCCCGTCCGCCGCAAGGCATGGATTTCAACGATTTGCTGGAGGGCGGGCGATGATCGAGGATGATTTCGTCAATCCCGCAAATCCGATTGCCGACGCCATCGACGCGGCCGAGGTCATTGCCGATCCGCTCGAAGGTCTTGCGACGCGAACCGCCGCCGATCCCGGTGCGCCGTTCCTGCCCGATGCGCTGGAAGCGCTGGCCGCCCTGAAGGCGGACAACCGCGCCGCCTTCGAGACGCTCCGCTCGCAACTAAAGAAAGCCGGGTGCCGGGTGACGGCGCTCGACGAGGCCATCGCCGAGGAGCACGGGACACCGGGCGGGCGCGGACCGACGCAAGCCGATATCCTGATCGAACTGGCTGAAGGCGCCGCACCATTCCACACGCCGGACGGCGCCGGCTTCGTCGACCTCGACATCAACGGCCATCGCGAAACCTGGGCGATCCGCACCAAGGGCTTTCGCCGCTGGCTCGCCCGCCGCTTCTTCGAGGAGACGGGCGGCGCGCCGAGTTCGGAAGCGCTGCAATCGGCGCTGAACGTGATCGAGGCAAAGGCGCATTTCGACGGACCGGAACGGCTGGTCCATATCCGCGTCGGCGAGCTTGATGATCGGCTCTATCTCGACCTTGGGGACGAGACATGGCGGGCGGTGGAGATCGACGCCACCGGCTGGCGCGTCATCGACAATCCGCCCGTTCGCTTTCGCCGCGCGTCGGGCATGAAGCCGATGCCGATCCCGGTGCGCGGCGGATCGATCACGACGCTGCGCTCGTTCCTCAACGTGCAGACCGACGCCGATTTCGTGCTGGTGGTCGCCTGGGCGCTCGCGTCCCTGCGCAATCGCGGTCCCTATCCGGTGATCGTGCTGTCGGGCGAACAGGGTTCGGCGAAGTCGACCTTCTCAGGCGTCCTGCGGGCGCTGCTCGACCCCAACACCGCGCCGCTTCGGGCCTTGCCGCGCGAGGATCGCGATCTGTTCATCGCCGCCAGCAACGGTCATGTGCTCGCCTTCGACAATGTATCGGGTCTGCCAGCCTGGATATCGGACACGCTCTGCCGTCTCGCGACGGGCGGCGGGTTCGCGGTGCGCCAGCTCTATTCCGATCAGGATGAAGTGCTGTTCGACGCCACCCGTCCGGTGATCCTGAACGGGATCGAGGATATCGTCACGCGGCCTGATCTGGCCGATCGCGCCGTGTTCCTCACCTTGGAGCCGATCCCCGAGGAACGCCGCCGCCCGGAACAGGAGTTGTGGGCAGCATTCGAAGCCGAACGCCCGCGCATATTGGGCGTGCTGCTCGATGCGGTGGGGAAGGGCCTGGCCGAGTTGCCGCGCACGCGACTCGACAAGCTGCCACGCATGGCGGATTTCGCGCTGTGGGCGACCGCCTGCGAAACCGCGCTCTGGTCTTCGGGTACATTCTGGTCGGCCTATTGCGGCAATCGCGAGGAGGCGGTGGAAGGCGTCATCGACGCCGATCCGATCGCTTCCACCGTGCGGGCTTTGGTGCAGGCGCGGACGGAGTGGACGGGAACCGCCTCGGACCTTCTGGGCGCCCTTGCCGAAATGGCGGGCGAGCGCGTCGCGAAGGCAAAGACCTGGCCCGACAGCCCTCGGGCGCTGGCGGGTCGTTTGCGCCGGGCGGCGACGTTCCTGCGCAAGATCGGCATCGATATCGGTTTCGAGCGCGAGGGCCGAGCACGGACGCGGATCATCCGCATCACGACCACCGGGCAATCGCCAACACCAGAAAACCGAGGGCCGCAAGCGTCCGCATCGTCCGCGCCGTCCGCCAATTCGACGAAAGCCAATCCCAGCAATGGCTTCGCAACCCAAGGCTTGCGGACGGTCGGCGATCATGCGGCCGGTTCAAGGCGCGACGATGGTTCGACCGTCCGCGCCAACCCCTTGATATCCAACACCGAGGACGATGCGGACGGTGCGGACGCAAAGCACCCGCCCCAATCCGGACCGGAAAAAGCGGAGACTGACGGCTGGAGGGCGCGGCTATGAGCGCCGCCCAAGCCCTGAAGGCTGCGCGCGCGGCCGGGATTGAGATCGCTCTCGATGGCGATGCGCTCGTGCTAGCGGCGCCCACCGCGCCGCCGCCAGCGGTGCTCGATCTGCTGGCGTATCACAAGGCCGGGATCGTCGCGCTCTTGCGTCCCGGCGATGACGGCTGGTCGGCCGAGGATTGGCGCGCCTTCTACGACGAGCGGGCGGGCATCGCCGAGTTCGATGGTGGGCTGCTGCGCGACCATGCCGAAGCGAACGCTTTTGCCTGCTGCATCGCCGAATGGCTGAACCGCAACCCTGTGCGATCACCGCCGGGCCATTGCCTTCGCTGTGGCGGACCCGAGCAGCCTCACGATCCTTTGCTGCCCTTCGGGACCGAGGCCACCGGCCACCCTTGGCTGCATCACCGCTGCTGGAGCGCATGGAACGCGCGCCGAAAGAACAAGGCTGCCGCCGCGCTGGCGGCAATTGGAATCCGCGAAAGGAGCATCCACCCATGACAAAGAAGAAACCCGTCAAGGGAAATCAGCCGACGACCGTCGTCGTCGATGATCCCGACGATATGAAGGGCGCACTGAAACACATCGGCGGGTCGCAGTCGGATCACTGGAACAATATCCTCGCAAATCAGGCTGTACAGGCGCTTTGGATGAAAAATTCCGACGCCGAGACGCGCGATCGACAGTTGAGTGCCACCGTTTCGGCGCTGATCGGTATCGGGCCAAAGGACGAACTGGAAGGCATGATGGCGGCACAACTGATCGCCGCCCACAACGCGGCAATGGAATGCTACCGGCGCGCAATGATAGTCGAACAGACCTACGAGGGCCGGCGCGAGAACCTCAACCAGGCCAACAAGCTGTCGCGCACCTATGCGGCGCTGCTCGAAGCCCTCAACCGTCATCGCGGCAAGGGCCAGCAGAAGGTCACGGTCGAGCATGTTCACGTCCATGCGGGCGGACAGGCTGTGGTCGGAACGGTCGAGCGACCGGGGGGGGGATCAGAGGGAAACGGAGGAACAACCCCATGCAAAGCAGATTGCCCATGCACCTGAGCCCGCGCTGCGAAGTCCTGACGCGGGCAGGGACGCCGTGCCAGTCACCCGCGATGGTGAACGGACGCTGCCGGATGCACGGCGGCAAGGCGCCGGGAGCACCGAAGGGAAATAGGAATGCGGTTACGCACGGCCGCTTCGCCGCTGAGGCCGTCGCCGAGCGGCGGGTGTTCGCAGCGCTCCTGCGTGACATGAAGGGCCTGATCGAACAGGCGGACGGCGACGAATAAGCCCTTGGCCCGGCGGGGGCGGGCCGGTTAGTTTCACTTTCCGGCGCGTTTCGAATGCGGGCGGTGGGAGCGCCGGCTTTCGCCTTCGGCAGGGATGCGAACCGGGTCCGCAATTCGGGTTCGCGGGGGGGATGTCCCGAAGTTTGTTGAACTTCGTTGAGCGGCGATGCCGGGTTGAACGTTACGCGGCCCTCGAAGCAGGGGCAACGAACTTTTCTGCATTTCGGCGCTGATGGGCAATGA